>CAZMBM010000066.1:0-11773 GCA_964564475.1 uncultured Flavobacteriaceae bacterium
GTAGTAATTCTATTTTTGGTTTATCCAGTATTTATATCATTTTTAATGATAATGTCGATTTTTATTGGAGTAGAACAAGAATTTTAGAAAAACTCAACTCTTTACCTCCGGGTACCGTTCCTAAAGAGGTTACGCCCGCATTGGGTCCGGATGCCACAGCGTTGGGACAGGTGTACTGGTACACCTTAGAAGGACGTAATCCCAAAACAGGAGAACCAACCGGTGGATGGGACCCTCAAGAATTACGTACTATTCAAGATTTTTATGTACGTTACTATTTGACGGCATCACCTGGTGTATCTGAAGTAGCTTCTATTGGAGGATTTCTTAAAGAGTATCAAATAGAAGTCGATCCGGATGCCATGAAGGCTCAGAATGTAGATATCGGAATGATAATGAAGGCTGTTAAAAACAGTAACTTAGATATAGGGGCTCAAACCTTGGAAGTTAATAAAGTCGAATATTTGGTAAGAGGCTTGGGTTATATTAAGACATTAGCAGACCTTGAAGAAAGTGTGGTTGCTGTTCGAAATAATACACCCATAAGACTTAAAGATATTGCTAAAATCCAATTTGGACCCTCAACGCGAAGAGGTGGCTTAGATAAAAGTGGTATAGAAGCTGTAGGGGGCGTTGTGGTTGCCCGTTATGGGGCAAACCCTCTTGCGGTAATACAAGGTCTTAAAAGAAAAATTAAGGAAGTTGCTCCCGGTTTGCCCTCTAAAACTTTGGCAGATGGTACGATTTCTCAAGTAACAATTGTGCCGTTTTACGACCGTTCAGGATTGATACAAGAAACCTTGGGAACATTAGAAGATTCCCTATCCCATGAAATATTGATAAGTATTTTGGTAGTAATTGTATTGGTGCTCAATTTAAGGGCATCGGTGTTGATTTCTACCCTTTTACCCGTTGGTGTACTGATGACATTTATTCTGATGAAATATTTTCATGTCGATGCCAATATTGTGGCGCTTTCGGGTATAGCCATAGCCATTGGAGTCATGGTAGATGTGGGCATTGTCTTTACCGAGAATATAATAAGGCATCTCGAAATGCCCGAAAATGAAGGGATTAAGGGTAAGCAGTTGGTACAGGTTATTTATGTAGCCACAGTTGAAGTAGCGTCGGCTATTGTGACAGCCTTGGCAACTACAGTGGTTAGTTTCTTACCGGTATTTGCTATGCAAGCCTCTGAAGGAAAACTATTTAGGCCTCTAGCCTTTACCAAAACATTTGCCTTGATGTCATCACTATTTATTGGTATTATGTTTATACCCGCTATAGCGCAGGTGTTGTTTTCAATAAGATTTGATAAGAAAAGATCAGTGAGAATCTTCAACTCATTGTTAATAGGCTTTGGACTTGTGTTTTTATTTATGTACGGAAGTGTCATGGCGATGGCATTAATTGCTGTTGGCTTAAATAATTTAATGACAATATTTCCCGAAAAGACATTCTTTAAAAATAAAATAAAATTACCTTATTCAGATAAGTTAGCTAATTATATAAATATTGCCATAACAATATCTATAGTTGTTTATTTCTTAACCATCGAGTGGATGCCTCTAGGTGCGTCGCATTCAACTTCTCTAAACTATATTTTTGTTATCATTATAATAGGTGTTGTTCTGGGCTCTTTAATGACTATAGTTCATTTTTATACCACAATTTTAAAATGGTGTTTAGACAATAAATTAAAATTTTTATTAATTCCAACCGTAGTTATTTTATTAGGTATGGTTAGCTGGTTAGGGATTAACACCGTATTTGGTTTTATGCCCAATTTTGTTAAAAACAACAAAGTTTGGAGCAGCTTAGAAAATACTTTTCCAGGTGTTGGAAAAGAGTTTATGCCCGCCTTAAACGAAGGGTCGTTCTTATTGATGCCAACGACGATGCCTCACTCCAGTATTTCGGAGAATATGGAAGTTATAGGCAGTCTTGATAAACATTTGATGTCTATACCTGAGGTAGAATCTGCTGTAGGTAAGTGGGGACGTGTCAATTCGGCCTTAGACCCCGCACCTATTTCTATGTATGAAAACACCATTAATTATATTCCGGAATATAAGGTGAATGAGAATGGTGAAAGAATGCGATTTAAGATAAATAAAGACAGAGCCTTTGTATTAAAAGACGGCACGACATATAAATACGGGAAAGACAAGTTTAGAAAAATTGCCACTAAAGATTTGATTGAGGATGAAGACGGTAATTATTTTAGACAATGGCGGCAGAGGATTAAAAAACCGGATGATATCTGGCAAGAAATAGTAAAACACTCTCAATTCCCCGGATTAACGGCAGCCCCTAAATTACAGCCCATTCAAACCCGTTTGATAATGTTGGCTACAGGTATGCGGGCGCCTTTGGGTATTAAGGTATTTGGGCCTACTTTAGAGGTTATTGAAAAAGTGGGATACGAATTAGAAGATATTTTAAAACAGGTGCCAAGTGTTGAACCGGCAACGGTTTTTGCCGATAGGGTAGTAGGTAAACCTTATTTGGAAATGAAATTAGATCGTCGTGCGATGTCTCGCTATGGTTTAACCATCAAAGAGATGCAAGACTATATTAGGGTTGCCATTGGCGGTCAAAAATTAACCACTACGGTTGAAGGTAGAGAGCGTTTCCCTGTACGTGTACGTTATGCCCGTGAATACAGAGACAACCCCGAGGATATCAAAAAAATATTAATACCAACACCGGCCGGCCCTCAAGTAGAATTAGGAGAGCTAGCAGAGATTCAATTTGTTAGAGGACCTCAAATTATAAAAAGTGAGGATACCTTCTTAACAGGATATGTTATTTTTGATATGAAAGAAGGTTTTGCCGAAACCAATGTGGTTGAAGATGCTCAAGCGGCCATTAAGAAAAAATTAGACTCGGGAGAGTTTAAACTTCCTGCAGGTGTCACCTATAGATTTACCGGAAATTACGAAAACCAAATTCGCGCTTCAAAACGATTGGCTATTGTAGTACCCATTTCATTATTGCTCATTTTCTTGATTTTATTTTTCCAATTTAAATCGGCTACGCAATCGTTTATGGTATTTACAGGAATTTTTGTCGCTTTTTCGGGTGGGTTTATTATGATTTGGTTATACAGTCAAAGCTGGTTTTTAAACTTCAGTTTTGCAGATGTCCCAATGCGTGAGTTATTTCAAATACACACCATTAATTTAAGTGTGGCTGTTTGGGTAGGATTCATTGCCTTATTTGGTATTGCTACCGATGATGGTGTTATTATGGGAACCTACTTAATGCAGGTATTTGAAGAAGAGAACCCCAAAACTGTAGAAGAAATAAAGACCAGTGTTTTACATGCCGGAAGCAAACGGGTAAGACCTGCCATGATGACGGCCGCAGTAGCCGTTATTGCATTAATACCTGTATTAACAGCTACAGGTAAAGGCGCCGATGTTGTTGTGCCTATGGCCATACCCTCTTTTGGAGGTATGCTTATACAGGTTATGACAATGTTTATCGTTCCCGTACTTTATTGTATGTGGAAAGAAAGTGGTCTGAAAAAAGAACAAAAGAAAATTAATTCTTAAAATTAAAGAAATGATTATAAATAGAAACAAAATTCTTTTCTTAAACTTTTTGCTATTGTTTAGCTTAAGTGTTTTTAGTCAAGAAAATTTAGATAATTATTTGAAAATTGCAGCCGAAAACAATCCGGGTCTAAAAGCCAAATTTGAAGATTATATGGCTGCAATGGAAAAAGTACCTCAGGTGGGAACTTTACCCGATCCAACGGTTGCATTTGCCTCGTTCATCCAGCCGGTCGAAACGAGACTTGGGCCTCAAAAATGGAAATTTAATTTAGCCCAAAGTTTCCCTTGGTTTGGATTATTAAAGGCAAAATCTGATGTAGCCACAGAGTTTGCCAAGGCAAAGTACGAAAGCTTTGAGAATGCAAAATCGAATCTGTATTTTGAAGTTAAAACGGCTTATTACAATTTATACTTTATAAATAAAGCCATTAAAATAACAAAAGAAAATATAGATATTCTCAGAGTTTTCAGGAACCTGTCTCTGGTTAAAATTGAAGCAGGTAAGGCGTCAGTTGTAGATGAATTAAGGGTTGAACTTGAAATTAATGACTTAGAAAATGATTTGGCCTTATTTGTCGATACAAAATATGCCCTGAGTGTTAAATTTAATAATTTATTAAATATCAGTAGGTTAGATAAAATTTTACTCCCTAATTTACTTTGGCAAGACGAGTTACCATATGACAAAGAAAGCATGTTAGATGAGATTTTTGCAGCCAACCATCAATTAAAAAGTATTGAGCATAAATTTAATGCTTTTGAAAATCAAGAGGTTGTCGCTAAAAAAGAAGGTTTACCTAAATTTAAAATCGGATTAGATTATTCGGTTATAGGTAAAAATTTATCTTCAAGCGCTCTAGATAATGGTAAAGATGCTTTTATCTTCCCTTCAGTGGGGATTTCAATTCCTTTATATCGCAAAAAATATAAAGCCTTGCTAAAAGAAGCAAAATTTATGAAACAATCTGAAAGGTTGAAAAAGGAAGATAAAAAGAATACCTTAAGTACAGTTTACGAAAATACTTATAAAGAATTTAGCGATGGTAATAGGCGTATAAAATTAAACGAAACACAAGCAAAAATTGCTAAAAAAGTACTCGACATTTTAATAACGTCTTATTCAACCAGTGCTAAAGATTTTGAAGAAGTGTTGCGAATCGAACGTCAATTATTAAGGTACGAATTAGAATTTGAAAGAGCATTAACCGATAAAAATGCTTCAGTGGCATTTATAAATTATTTATTAGGAAATTAAAAAAAACATTAATCATGAAAAAATATAGAATTTATCTTTTTGGAGCCGCTATTCTAATTGTTGGCATCATAATAGGAAACACATTGTCGGGGAGTAAAGCCACCGATACAAACAAAAAAGAGGAGCATAAATTTGTTCAAGATCCAAAAACAAAAAAATGGACTTGCGCCATGCATCCACATTTAAGGTTGGATAAACCGGGTAATTGCCCCATTTGCGGGATGAAATTGATTCCCGTTGACGAAGGTAAAAAAGAGGAAGAAAAAGTTGGGCCGGACGAAGTTGTTTTTACAAAAGACGCCCTAACATTGGCACAAATAATGACAACAGTAGTCGAAAGGTCTAAGGCTGTTAAAGAGATTCACCTATTGGGTCGTGTAAAACCAGACGAACGTAAGTTATATACCCAAGTATCTCATATTCCCGGTCGTATTGAGTTTTTGTATGTTAATTTTACGGGTGAAAAGGTTCGTAAAGGTCAAAAAATAGTTAGTATCTACTCACCTGAACTTGTAACAGCTCAAAAAGAATTGTTTGAAGCCATAAAATCTAAAAATATATATCCGGAATTATACACAGCATCACGTAATAAACTTAAGTTGTGGAAATTGACGGATAAACAAATTGATGAAATTGAAAAATCTAAAATCGTCAAAGATAGAATAGATATATTATCTGACCATGACGGCTTTGTTATGAAGCGTAATGTTGAATTGGGTGATTATGTAAAAGAAGGGTCTAATTTGTTTGATATTGCTAATTTGACAAGTGTTTGGGTTATGTTCGAAGCCTATGAATCTGATATTCCTTGGATGCACTTAAATGATATAATTTCTTTTACAATACCAGCTATTCCCGGAAAATTGTTTAAGGGTAAAGTAACCTATATAGATCCTTTTGTCTCTCCTCTAACAAGGGTGGCCAAAGTAAGAGTTGAATTGGATAATCCCGGTACGGTTCTTATTCCGGAGATGTTTGCAACAGGTATTATTAAAGCAAAACTTTCAAATATTAAAGATGCTATTATAATTCCAAAATCTTCAGTTCTTTGGACAGGGAAACGATCGGTTGTGTATGTAAAAATGAAACATAAAAAAATCACGTCATTTATGATGCGAGAAATTACACTAGGTCAAGATATGGGGGCTTTTTATATAGTAAAAGAAGGATTGCATGAGGGTGAAGTAATTGCCACTAATGGCGTATTTAGAATAGATGCTTCTGCGCAGTTGCTCGGACAAAAGAGTATGATGAATCCTGAAGGCGGTTCTCCGGGCGGTGGTATGATGAATATGCCGGGTATGGATATGGGCGGAAAGAAAAAGAAAGGCTCTAAAAGACGCAAAATGAGTAAGAAGGAGATGAAGAACATGAAGAAGGGTAAAAAGGACATGAAAAAAATGGTTATGATTGACAAGTCTAAAATTGATAAGAAATTTAAAAGTCAGTTAGGTCAAGTCGTTCATACTTATATTCAATTAAAAAATGCCCTTTCTAAAGACAATTATGCAGAAGCTAAAAAGCAGTCAAAAGCGTTAAAAAGCGCCTTTTCAAAAGTAAAAATGAGTTTGCTTAAAGGTAAATCACATAATGCGTGGATGGCCGATTTAAAAATGCTAAACAAAGCAAATAATGCCATTATATCTGCCAAAGACATAAAGAGTCAACGTGATAATTTTGGCCCTTTGGGAGCCGCATTGTCAAAATCAATTGATAAGTTTGGTGTTGTCTCTAAGGAGAAAAAAATCTACATTGACTATTGTCCAATGGTAAAACAAGTTTGGTTGAGTTATGACAAAACCATTCAAAATCCGTACTTCGGCAAATCTATGCCTACTTGTGGAGAAGTTAAGAAAGAAATAGTATCAAGATAAATAATAACATTTAAAAATAACGAAATGAAAAAATTAAATTTAAAATCCGTTTTACTAATAGCTGTAGCTATGAGTTTATCTGTATTTACTTACGGACAAAAAGAACATGACCACTCTATGATGAAAATGAATCATAAAAAGGGTGGTATGATGAAAAATCATTCTATGATGAAGGTTATGCTTAAAGATAAAAATTTAAACAAAGCCTATATGCATTATACAATGATAAATAAAGCGTTGGTAAAAGCCGAAGCTAAAAAAGTTCAAATGATGTCAGGTATGTTAGCTAACATACTCAAGTCATATGATAAGGCTTCAGAGGCTTCAGCTATAGCCGCCAAATTAGCAGCTGATAGTGAAATTGACGGGCAACGTAAGTTATTTGCCCAATTAACAATTGCTTTTGAGCCTTTATTAAAAGGACAAGTATCTAAAGGAACAATTTATAAAAACTTTTGTCCTATGGCTAATGGCAGTGGTGCTTACTGGTTTTCAAATTCAGAAAATATAGTAAATCCTTATTTGGGAAGCGCTATGCCCAGCTGTGGTGAAGTTAAAGAAACTATTAAAGTTGAATAATCATGTTGATGTTGCGCTGTTTAAAAGAGGTATTTTGTAAGCCTCTTTTAGACAGTCGTTTTAAAAGAACAAATAATAAATCGATACCAAGCCTTAAAAAACTAGTAATGAACAGCGTATATTAATCGTCGGGTTTCATTTAATAGAATCTCCGACACTAAAATATAAACAGATGAGAGAAATAAAAGCATTTATTCGTCCCGAAAGAATTAATGCAGTAGCATTAAATTTAAGAAAAGAAGGTTACTGTTGCTTTACAGTATTTGATGGAGATGGTTCCGGTAACTACTCAGATCCTAAAAAAGAGTATCCAAGTTTAAAGCACCCTTATTTGCATAACAAAATTGCAAAATTAGAAATAGTCTGTAATAAGAAAGATGAAAAGTCTATAGTTAAAATAATTAAAGAACACGCTTATACAGGAATGAGAGGAGACGGCTTAATATATGTTGTCAAAGTTGAAGATAAGTTGCGAATAAGAGATGGGTTGAGAGATTAATTTTTATATTTGTGGTTTGGCATTGTTGTCTCAACAACACATCAGGTGTAACTTATGCAAAATTACAATTATAAAGAACTGGCAATCAAAGGAATGGTTTGCGACAGGTGTATTCGTGTCGTAAGAAATGAAATAGAAAATTTAGGTGTACAGATTGTTAATTTAAAGCTGGGGACAGTCACGGTAAAATATGCTAAAGAACACGTAGACATAGAAACGATTGATTTGGTTCTAAAAAAAAATGGTTTCGAAATTATTAGAACTAGCGAAACAAAACTGGTAGAGCAGGTAAAACATGTTATAATTAAAATAACGTCAAACTTGCCAATTGTAATGAATATGAAATTATCTGTAATTATTTCAGACGAATTACAAAAAGATTATAGTGTTATAAGTAAGTTGTTTTCAAGTGTAGAAAAGGTTACCATTGAAAAGTATTTTATTCAACTCAAGATTGAAAAAGCAAAAGAATTAATACAAAATAATCAATTAAATTTTACCCAAATTGCTTACGAACTGGATTATAGCAGTGTAAATTATTTGTCTAACCAATTTAAGCAATTAACGGGAATGAGTATGAGTGATTATAAAAAACTGTCTCATTGGGATAGAAAAGGATTAGACAAAATTTTATAAATTTCATCCTTAATAGTATAGAGAAAAGCCGAATGATTAAAAGACCTTTGAGGTGAAAACAATTTAAGAATTAATTTATTGATTAAAAATGAAAGTGTCCTAAGTAAAAATAATGTATATATATTTATTC
Organism: uncultured Flavobacteriaceae bacterium; assembly: GCA_964564475.1. Lineage (GTDB taxonomy): Bacteria > Bacteroidota > Bacteroidia > Flavobacteriales > Flavobacteriaceae > CG1-02-35-72. The sequence continues at coordinate 8,537 of CAZMBM010000066.1, forward strand.
CTATATATTTTTACTTAGGACACTTTTTTGCTAAAGAATAAGTTTATAAAACGTTTTTAAACCGGTTTTATAATTAAACATAACTAATTAAAAATTCAATAACATTATGAAAAAAGTAATTTATTTAAGCACAGTAACACTTTTAGTGACTTTTTTAGCACTGCTAACAAGTTGTAAAGACGCCAATAAGGCAGACAAAGGCAAAATGGAAAACATGAAAGGTATGAAAAACATGATGCATGACGATGATCACGATGATGACCACGATACAGCAGGAGGGCATACGCATAAAGGCGATGACCATATGGAGGGACATATGAAGCATATGGATGATGTAAGAGACTGGTTAAAAGGAGAACTGGGTGCTGATTACAATAAGCCGATTGCAGCAGCTACAGAAGCACAAATTGCCCTAGGAAAATCAATTTACGACAAAACGTGTTTCACCTGCCATGGCACTACAGGTAAAGGTGATGGTATGGCCGCCGCCGCCTTAAACCCCAAACCTGCAGATTTTACAGATCCAGAACATTCTAGCTATTATTCAGATAGAGGACGTCTTTACATTATAAAAAATGGTATAAAAGACTCACCAATGGTGGGTTGGGGAAGTTCTTTTAGCGAAAAAGAAATATTAGCTGTTTATGCCTATGTTAAATCATTAAGAGAGAAAACTACAGCGTCAAATAACACAGCAGCTAAAGGCATGTACGTGTGTCCTATGCACCCTAATGAAACAGGAAACAAAGGCGATACATGCCCTAAATGTGGTATGACCATGGTGATGAATAAAAAGATGATGAAAAAAGACCACAATGCCGACGGCCACACCCATTAATTTACAATAATTTATTTGGGGTAAGATTCATTAGACCCAGTTGGTTTTCTGATTTAAAAAAGTAATTAACTAACCTAATCTTTGCGACAGCAGTTTATGTATGCGTACATAAATTGCATCAAAAAGAAATTATAAGTTAAAAAAACTTTAAAACAATGAAAGAAAATAAAACATCACAGTGTTGTAATGACAATGCCTGTTGCGATGTTGAGTCAATATGTTTGCCTCAACCAAAATGGCCCCGTGTTGTCGTCATAGGAGGCGGCTTCGCCGGATTGGCATTAGTAGAAGGTTTAAAAAACCAAAAAGTTCAAGTAGTTTTAATTGATTGCAATAATTTTCACCAATTTCAACCCCTTTTATATCAAGTAGCCACCAGTGGTTTAGAACCGGACAGTATCGTTTTTCCTTTCAGAAAGCAATTAGCCGGTTATAAAAATGTGAGTTTCAGACTGGCGAAAGTCGCAGAAATTAAAACCGAAACAAATACTGTAATAACCAATAAAGGTGCTTTAACTTACGATTATTTGGTATTGGCTACAGGGACTAAAACAAATTTTTTTGGCATGAAAAATGTCGAAAAAAATAGTTTAGGACTTAAAGATATACGCGATTCACTTAATATTCGTCACAAAATGTTGCAAAATTTAGAACAAGCAGCCATCACTTGTGATGATGACGAACGCGATGCCCTTACAAATTTTGTAATTGTTGGCGGTGGCCCTGCCGGTATCGAAATGGCCGGCGCCTTAGCCGAGTTTTGCAAATTTGTTTTGCCAAAAGATTATCCGGAGTATCCTGCATCAATTATGAAAATTTATTTGCTCGAAGCTTCCGGTAAAATTTTGTCGGTTATGTCAGAGAAAGCTTCTAACAGTGCTTTAAAGTTTTTAAAGGCACTAAACGTCGAAGTGATGGTTAACGAAGCGGTTACAGATTATGACGGTAAAATTGTAAAAACAAAAAGCGGGAAGGAATTTAAGGCTAGAAATTTTATTTGGACAGCGGGTGTCAAAGGACAATTACCAAAGGGTATTGACAGTTCACATATTGTAGGGGGTAACAGATTAAAAGTAGATGCGTTTTTAAAAGTTGATGGCTATAAAAATATTTTTGCCATTGGCGATATTGCGGCTCAGATTTCAAAAGACAGACCAAGAGGGCACCCTCAAGTGGCACAACCTGCTATTCAGCAAGGTAAAAATTTATCAAAAAATTTAATACGGATTATTCAAAATAAACCTTTAAGCGCTTTTAAATACAACGACAAAGGTTCTTTGGCAACTGTTGGAAAAAAACGCGCGGTAGCCGATTTAGGAAAACTGAAATTTACAGGATATTTTGCCTGGCTTTTGTGGTCGTTTGTCCACCTGATGTCTATTAGTGGTTTCAGAAACAAAGTGTTGGTGGGCCTCAATTGGGCCATAAGTTATTTTACTTACGATAAAAGTAATAGGTTGATTATTAGAAAATTTAAAAATGATTAAAGACTACTAAAATGAGTTCGAGAAAACATATTATCATTATGGTTTTAGGCTGTGCCGTACCCTTGTTACTTTTGTTTTTTGCGCCGGCCTTTGGAATAAAAAGCAGTACTTCTTTTTTTATTTTTTTAATAGCGATGCTTGGTTTCCATCTTATAGTTCCTATGCACCCTCACGATTCTAATAACACTAAATCAAAAAATAATGGAAAAGATTAACGTCAAAAAAATGGGAATGGCCTGTGGTTTAACAGGGGCCCTATTATACATAGGTTGTATAATATTAATGCTAACTGTGGGTCAAAAAGGAACTGTTTTGTTTTTTAATAACCTTTTACACGGTTTAGATACCAGTACAATTATTAAAATGAATGTGTCGTTTGTCGATTCTCTGACCGGATTTTTACAAACATTTATTCTTTTTTGGTTGATAGGGGCAAGTATTGCAGCATTTTACAATGCGCAAATTAAGAGGAAATAACTAATAATTTTAACAGTAAATACTAAAGTATGGACAGAAGAGATTTTATGGCAACAGGAGCCGTTTCAACAGCAGGCATCTTATTTTTCCCTGGTAATTTATTGGCAAATACTGCCAAAGAAGAAAACATTAAACGACTTGTGCAGCCATTACCTTATAAAATGGATGGCGAATGGAAAGAGTTTGAATTATATATAGATATTCATATACATGAACCATCACCCGGATTTAAGTATCACACCCTGGCTTTTAATAATACAATTCCTGGTCCCGAAATTAGAGTCAATGTAGGTGACAAAGTAAGAGTGAAATTTATAAACAAAACAGATTTAAATCACACCATTCATTGGCATGGTATGCACGTTCCTTGGCGAATGGATGGCGTACCTTTTGTTACACAATTACCTGTAATGCCAAAAAACGAATTTATATATG
>CAZMBM010000067.1:0-6640 GCA_964564475.1 uncultured Flavobacteriaceae bacterium
ATAGGTATAGCCTAAATTAGGATAGATTATTGCTTTTTGAGGGTTGACTATTTAAACAATTTATAAATATCGTTGCCGTTGGCAAAAACCAAGAGGGCGATAAGAATGACAAACCCAACTATTTGCGCATGTTCTAAAAATTTGTCGCTGGGTTTTTTTCGGGTAATCATTTCAAACAACGTAAATATCACATGGCCGCCGTCTAAAGCTGGAATAGGTAGTAAATTCATAAACCCAAGTATTAAAGACAAGAAGGCAGTAATGCTCCAAAAGGCTTGCCAATTCCATTCAGACGGGAAAATACTGCCAATAGCAATAAAGCCACCAACCCCTTTGTAAGCACCTGTATCGGGATTAAATATGGCTTTTAATTGTTTGACATAGCTCATCATTTTATCTTTAGATTTGTGCAATCCCACGGGAACAGATTGTGCCAAAGAATACTTTTTGGTTTCGAAATTATAAAGGTTTAATTTTTCTAAATCACCATAAGTAAAGTTATATAATCCAACGCCTAACTTGCCATTTTTAGTTATGACGAGATTTAAATCTTTTAAATCGGAACCTCTTTTTACCTTAACAACTACCTCTTGGCCTTTTAATTTGTTTAGCACAGGAGAAACCTCGTCAAAATAATGTATGGGCGTGTCATTAATGGCTACAATCTCGTCTTTAAGCTTGAGCCCTCTATCTACATTTGGTGATGTTTTTAAAATGGATCCTATAACAAAAGGTATGCGTAGGCCGATAAATTGTCTTTGATTGGCATCTACAACTTGTGAGATGAAATCTACGGGAATCGCCATAGTTTTGATAGAATCGCCACGTTTTATGGTGATTTCTTTACCAAACAATATTTTTAATTGAATATCAGAAAAATTCTTAATTATCTGATCGTCAACCTTTAGTATTTTATCGCCATTTCTAAGACCTAATTTATACCCGATAGAATCTGTTATCATAACACCATCCTTTACGTCGTTATTAGGGAGGTATTTATCGCCATAAGCGTAGGCCATGCCAATATAAATAACTATGGCTAAAATAAAGTTTACCGTGACGCCTCCAAGCATTATTATAAGACGTTGCCAAGCGGGTTTAGACCTAAATTCCCAAGGTTGTGGTGGCTTTTTAAGCTGTTCCTTATCCATACTCTCGTCAATCATGCCCGATATTTTGACATAACCGCCCAAAGGAAGCCACCCTATGCCGTACTCGGTATCACCTTTTTTAAATTTAAAAAGTTTTTTACCCCAAGCGTCAAAAAACAAGTAGAATTTTTCTACACGTGTTTTAAATATTTTGGCGGGTAAATAATGACCAAATTCGTGTAAAATAATTAACAGCGAGAGGCTTAAAATAAATTGAGAAATTTTTATGACTATATCCATGTAATTTTTTGCTTATTCTTTTGTGAGTGCAAATGTACATTTTTCTCAATAATATTTTAAACTTTATAAATCCAATAAATTGTTAAATAAAGTTTTATAAATAGGCCTAAGTTTTTTAAAAAGTATAATTTTGTACGCCAATTAATTACTATGGAATTATTTAAATTTTTTAAAAAATCACTCCCTACTTTACTATTTATGGTGGTTTTTTCAGTAGTTTCTATCTATATTTTTTACAGGATACAAACACCTATTGAAAAACTGCCCATTTTAAATCCGGTCGATATAAACCCCAAGTTAGTAGATAAATCGGTAAGACATGTAAGGGCGCATCATAAAATAGCCTCTTTTAGAATGACCGATCAAAATGGTGACACCATTTCAAACAATACTTATAAAAATAAAATTTATGTAGCAGACTTTTTCTTTACAAGATGTGAGTCTATTTGTCCTATTATGACCAATTATTTAGCACAGGTACAAGACATTTATAAAAATGACGATGAGATTATGTTCCTGTCGTTTTCTGTCACACCCGAAATAGACAGTACATCGGTTTTAAAAGACTATGCCTTAAAATACGGTATTGACGATACTAAGTGGCACTTACTTACGGGTTCTAAAAAAGAAATTTATAAGCTGGCACGTCAATCTTATTTTGCCGTTTTAGATGAAGGAGATGGCGGTGAACAAGATTTTATCCACACAGAACAATTGGTGCTAATAGACAAAAAAGAACAAATAAGAGGTTTTTATGACGGCACCGATAAAGAACAAATTAATAAACTTGTTAATGATATTAATATTTTAAAACAAGAATATCGCAAATAATGACAAATATCATAGTTACCGGCATTTTAAAATCACTATATTTGCCCTTATTTATAATTAATCTAAATAAAAATTGAAAACGACTATTGCCAGTTTAAATGTTGGAGAGCGGGGGTGTATAGAACAGATAGCCATTGAAAGTATCCCGTTAAAACTATTAGAAATGGGGTGCTTACCGGGTAAAGAAGTTGAACTCATACAAATTGCCCCTTTTAAAGACCCACTTTATATTAAGGTGAATGGAAGCTACTTGGCCATTCGTAAAGAAGTGGCATCAAAAATCTCAATCACAAAGTTATAGGGGGTTATAATGAGTGCTTCTAAAACAATTAAAATAGCCTTAGTAGGAAACCCAAACACAGGTAAAACGTCTTTGTTTAATCAGCTAACAGGTTTAAATCAGAAGGTTGGCAATTACCCTGGTATTACGGTAGAACGTAAAGTAGGTTTGTGTAAACTAAATAGTAATACCACCGCTTCTATTGTCGATTTACCCGGGACTTACAGTATAAATCCTACTACTTTAGATGAAAACATTGTATTAGAAACACTGCTCAATTCAAAAGCTAAAGAATATCCCGATTTGGTTGTTATGGTGGCCGATGTCGAAAATCTTAAGCGCAACTTGCTCTTGTTCTCTCAGATAAAGGATTTAGAAATACCTATTATTTTGACCATTAATATGGCCGATCAGATGAATAGAAAAGGTATTTCAATTGACACAGAAGCTCTTAAAAAAGATTTAGATACAGAAGTTATATTGGTAAGCGCTCGTAAAAATACGGGCATTGAGGCTCTTAAAGAGGCCATTATTAATTATAAAAAAATATCGGCAAAAGCCTTGGCAAATATTTCTGATGAAATAGATAAAGATTTTTTTAAGTCGATTAAAAAAGCCTTTGGAAAGCTCCCTTTGTACACCGCTTGGCTTTTAATCACGCAGTATAAAAATCTTGAAAATTTAGAACATCCTCAAAAAGAAGTCGCCAAAGACTTTCAAAATTATCAGAGCAAGATAAAACACATTCAGCATAAAGAGACGATTTTAAGATATAAGCTTATAAATAGCATCCTAAAAAAAGATTACAAAGTTGACCGATTAAAAGGATCCGATTTACGCGCTAAACTCGATAAAATATTGATGCATAGGGTTTTTGGTTACCTTATCTTTTTCGTGATGCTTTTTGCTATTTTTGAATCTATTTTCGACTGGGCGACTGTTCCAATGGCCTATATAGATAGCTTTTTTGTACAATTGGGCAACCTGATTAAAGCCAATTTACCTGCAGGTGTTGTCTCAAATTTAATTGTAGATGGCGTTATACCGGGTATTGGGGGTATTGTTATTTTTGTTCCTCAAATAGCTATTTTATTTTTGTTTATAGCTACCTTAGAAGAGACAGGCTATATGAGTCGTGTGGTTTTTTTGATGGATAAAATCATGCGTAAATTTGGTTTAAACGGTAAAAGCGTTGTGCCATTAATATCAGGAACAGCCTGTGCCATTCCGGCTATTATGGCGGCGCGTAATATTAGCAATTGGAAAGAACGACTTATAACAATACTGGTTACGCCATTTATGACCTGTTCGGCAAGATTGCCAATATATACTATTATTATTGCACTAATAATACCCGATATACGCATTTTTGGTGTTTTAAGTTTGCAAGCAACAGTTTTGATGTTACTCTACCTTATCGGTTTTTTAATGGCCATTATTTCGGCTTTTATATTAAATAAAGCTTTGAAAATAAAAAGGCGCAGTTTTTTTGTTATAGAAATGCCTAACTACAAATTACCATCACTTAAAAATGTGACTTTTACCGTTATTGAAAAAACCAAAGCCTTTGTTTTTGGTGCCGGTAAAATAATTTTAGCCATATCTATAGTATTATGGTTTTTGGCCTCTAATGGCCCTTCAAGTTTTAAAAATGCCGAAAGTATTGTCAAACAAAATAATTCAGAACTACAGATTTCCAGTCCCGATTTTAATAAAAAGCTGTCTGCTTATAAGTTACAACATTCTTATATAGGCTATATGGGGAAAGCTATAGAGCCTGTAATAAAACCTCTGGGTTACGATTGGAAAATAGGTGTCGCCTTAATCAGTTCATTTGCCGCAAGAGAAGTATTTATAGGTACGCTGGCCACTATTTACAGCGTAGAAAATGAGGGTGATAATACAACTATACAAGAGCGTATGAAAAGTGAAATAAATCCCGATACGGGTAAACCGCGATTCGATTTTCCTACGGGTATCTCACTGTTGTTGTTCTATGCTTTTGCCATGCAGTGTATGAGCACATTGGCCATTGTTAGACGTGAAACAAATTCGTGGAAATGGCCGGTTTTACAATTGTTTGCCATGACAGGGTTGGCTTATATTGTTTCTTTTTTGGCTTATACCTTTTTAAGGTAAAAAGACTTCAAATAATAATATGTTAAATCTTATTGCTTTTAGATGATAAGCCCTTTGTCTTAATTGAGAATTTGTTAGTATCTTTACCCCTTTAACCCATTTAATTATTTTGGCATGAATTACGGTAATGAATTTGAAAAATTTGCAACCAAACATCACGGAATTAACAGTTTACATTACGATAAATTGGTGAGTAGCGTTACCCCATATATTATAGAAGAACGTCAATTAAACGTGGCACAGATGGATGTGTTCTCGCGCTTAATGATGGACAGAATCATTTTTTTAGGCACAGCTATTAATGACCATGTGGCCAACATTATTCAGGCCCAATTGTTGTTTTTAGAAAGTGTTGATGCTTCTAAAGATATTTCTATTTACATAAATTCGCCCGGTGGAGGCGTTTATGCCGGATTAGGCATGTACGATACTATGCAGTTTATCAAACCAGATGTGGCCACCATTTGTACGGGTATGGCGGCTTCTATGGCAGCGGTTATAATGTGTGCCGGCGAAAAAGGTAAACGTTCGGCCTTACCCCATTCCCGGATTATGATTCACCAACCTTTAGGAGGGGCACAAGGACAAGCCAGCGATATTGAAATTACAGCCCGTGAAATATTGAAATTAAAAGATGAGTTGTACCAAATTATAGCCAAACATTCGGGACAATCTGTCAAAAAAGTCGAAAAAGACAGCGATCGCGATTATTGGATGAAAGCCGATGAAGCCAAAACCTATGGTATGATTGACGAAATTTTAAAAAGATAAAGACTTAAAAAATGGCTAAAGAAGAATTAACCTGTTCGTTTTGTGGCAGAAAAAAAGCCGAGACCAATTTGCTCATCGCAGGTCTAGATGCTCATATATGCGATAGGTGTATAGAACAAGCCCACGGCATAGTACTCGAAGAAATTTCTGATGCAGATGCCAAAGGTTTGGCTGCCGAGCTTATTCTAAAAAAACCCAAGGAAATAAAAGAATTTTTAGATCAGTATATAATTGGTCAAGATCAATCTAAAAAAGTCATTTCTGTTTCGGTTTACAATCATTACAAACGTTTGTTACAAAAACCGTCTGACAACGATGTTGAGATAGAAAAGAGTAATATTATCTTGGTGGGCGAAACAGGTACCGGTAAAACCCTGATGGCACGTACTATCGCGCGTATGCTAAATGTGCCCTTTGCTATTGTAGATGCCACAGTTTTAACAGAGGCAGGCTATGTAGGCGAAGACGTAGAAACCATTTTAACACGTTTGTTGCAAGCAGCCGATTACAACAAAGAAAAAGCCGAAAAAGGCATTGTTTTTATAGACGAAATTGACAAAATTGCCCGTAAAAGCGACAACCCTTCTATAACGCGCGATGTGTCCGGCGAAGGGGTACAACAAGCTTTACTTAAATTATTGGAAGGCAGTGTCGTCAATGTACCGCCAAAGGGCGGACGTAAACATCCCGATCAAAAATTTGTAGAAATTAATACCCAAAATATATTGTTTATTGCCGGAGGTGCTTTTGACGGTGTCGATAAAATAATTAGCAAACGTCTTAACATGCAAGCCGTGGGGTACAGTGCCTCTATTAGCGATCATAAAATAGAGAAAGACAACCTGTTGCAATACATCATTCCAAAAGATTTAAAAGATTTTGGTTTAATACCCGAAATTATTGGCCGTCTGCCGGTTTTGTCTTATATGAATCCGCTTGACGCCGATACCTTAAGAGCTATTTTAACCGAGCCTAAAAATGCCATTATAAAGCAGTATCAAAAATTGTTTGCAATGGATGGTATTACACTTAAAATTGACGATAAAGCCCTAATGTATATCGTCAATAAAGCTGTAGAGTACAAATTAGGTGCCCGTGGATTACGCTCTTTATGCGAAGCCATTTTAACTGACGATATGTTTGAATTGCCCAGTACTGATGTTAAAGAACTTAAGATATCAAAAAAATACGCCGAAAATAAACTTACAAAATCAACACTTAAAAAACT
>CAZMBM010000067.1:6740-8239 GCA_964564475.1 uncultured Flavobacteriaceae bacterium
CCCGAAGCCATTAGATATTTGGCTAAAAAGTACAATATAGATATTGAAGAAACCGAACAAACCGACGCACAAAAACAGGAAGCCAATGAACGCGAGAGCATGTTTTTGGTCACCCAATTCGCTGCCGATTATTTTCACGAGATTCTCTTAAACGACACCCAAGGTAAAGCCATTGGCCTGTCGTATTTTAAAGAACGCGGTTTTAGACAAGATACAATCGAAAAATTTAAATTGGGCTACGCTTTAAATAAGCGAGATGCCTTTACCAAAACGGCTTTAGACAAAGGCTACAAATTAGATTATTTAGACAAAACCGGTCTGACAATTGTAAGAGAGAATGCCTCTTTCGACCGTTTTAAAGGACGTGTTATTTTTCCGATTCTCAGTATGAGTGGTCGTGTGTTGGGTTTTGGTGCGCGTATTTTAACATCTGATAAGAATATTGCCAAATATCTCAATTCACCCGAGAGCGACATTTATCATAAAAGTAAAATATTATATGGTATTTACCATGCCAAACAGGCTATTTCGCGTACCGATAATTGTTATTTGGTAGAAGGTTATACCGATGTTATTTCATTACATCAAAACGGGATAGAAAATGTTGTGTCGTCATCGGGAACAGCCCTAACACCCGATCAAATAAGGCTTATAAGCCGCTTAACAAAAAATATTACCGTTCTATTTGACGGCGATGCCGCTGGTATAAAAGCATCGTTTAGGGGAATAGACCTCATTTTAGCCGAAGGCTTAAACGTTAAAGTTCTAACCTTTCCCGAAGGCGATGACCCCGACAGTTTTGCCGCCAAAAATTCTAGTGCCGATATAAAATATTATTTAGAAACCGAAGCCAAAGATTTTATCACGTTTAAAGTGTCTTTATTGATGGAAGAGGCACAAAATGACCCTGTAAAAAAAGCAGGTCTTATTCGCGATATTGTGGCGAGTATTTCTAAAATTCCCGATATGATTCAGCGCGAAATCTATATTCAAGAATGCGCCAGAATTATGACGATTTCAGAAAGTGTACTCTTTAACGAGCTGGCTCAAGTTAGCAAAAAATCAGCTAATGAAGCGATACGTCGTCTAAAACAAACACAGAATCAAGCTTTTAAGCTTGTTAAAAAAGAGTCAATTTCTACAATAGATACTCTTTTTAATTTAGAACGCGAGATTATTAAAATCCTTTTGCTTTACGGTAATGAACAAACCGACTTTGTAGATTTTATTACCGTTACAAATGCCGATGGCACCGAAGTGATAGAAAAACAAATAATTACCAATACGGTAGCCCAAGAGGTGTATTTGCAACTTCAAGAAGATGAAATTGCTTTTTCTAACAGTCTGTTTCAAGAGATTTATTACGAAATTATTCACCAACTAAATCAGAATGAAAAAATAAACATTGACGCTTTTATTACCCATAAGTCGCCCGAAGTGTCTCAAGTTATTACAGATATTTTGATGGAAGACGAAAAGCACAGTTTAAGCGACTGGCA
>CAZMBM010000067.1:8339-11672 GCA_964564475.1 uncultured Flavobacteriaceae bacterium
GTCATTTTGTGTTTATTGGCATTATGAAGTCGTGTATAAATGGCAAAAACCTCTTTTTGACGGCCTTCAAAGTCTTCTAATTTGGCATTTTTTTCGGCCATTTCCATAGCCCATTCCAGTTCGGGGTAACTGGCGCCCAGTTGGTCTTCGTCAGTACGGTCATCTCCCCAAAGGCCATCTGTTGGGGGGGCAACTAAAATATCTTGACTGACACCCAAATGTTTGGCAAGAATATACACTTCGGTTTTGGTTAGGTCGGCAATAGGGCTTAAATCTACACCGCCGTCACCGTATTTGGTGTAAAAACCCACACCAAAATCTTCTACTTTATTACCGGTGCCGGCTACCAAATAATTGTGCAAACCGGCAAAATAATACAGGGTCGTCATTCTTAGTCGGGCACGTGTGTTTACCAAAGCCATATGACGCGCTTCTTCACTTTCAACTGTTGGAAAAGCCTGAATCATACCGTTGAAAACATCAGATAAAGCTACTTTTTCAAAATAAACGGTATCGTATTTTTTTTGTAACCAATTAATATGTGAGTGGGCTCTGTCTATTTGGTTTTTGGCTTGGTGAATAGGCATATCTACACATAAAGTAGGCAATCCTGTCTTGGCGCAAAGCGTAGAAGCAAGTGCCGAATCTATGCCGCCGGAGACACCAATTACAAATCCTTTTGAATGAGCTGTTTGTGCATAATTTTTTAACCAATTAACAATGTGATTTGTAATTTTTTCTGCCCTCATATAGCAAACTATTTAGTAGTTTTGTTGCCTGCAAAAATAGGTAATTATTTAATTTTTGTAAGCACAACTTTATGAGACTTATTAAACATCTTTTTTTATTGGTTTTGGCAGCACTGCTTTTTGTGCGTTGTACCTCTAAAGAGTCATTAAATATAGACACATCGGCTATAAGTATAAAGTTAGATATCATTCGTTTTGACAGTATATTTTTTACGGCCTCGTCAAAAGACCTGCCAAAAATTAAAAAAGAATTTGTGTATTTATTTCCCTCAGATGTTCCCGACAGTATTTGGTTGGCCAAAATGCACAATCCCGACTCCCGTTACTTATTTGATGAAGTTCAAAAAACCTTTACGGATTTTAAGGTAGAAAAAAAGGAACTCAGTCAGTTGTTTAAACATATAAAATATTATTTTCCGAAATTTAAAGCCCCAAAAGTGGTGACCTTGATTTCTGATATAGATTACAATAACAAAGTCATTTACGCCGATAGTTTGTTACTCGTTTCGTTAGACATGTATCTGGGAAAAGAGCATAATGTTTATCAAAATTTTCCTCAATACATTAAAAACAGCTATTCAAAAGAATACCTCCCTGTTGATGTAGCCCAAAAAATAGCTTTAAAAAGTGTCCCTAAACAAAAGACACGTACTTTTATTGAAAGATGTGTACAAAGAGGTAAACAGTTGTATGCCGCTAAGGCTTTTATCCCTTCTGCGCCGGATAGTTTATTACTAGATTACAGCTCAAAAAAAATGGCTTGGGCCAATACTAATCAAGAATTTGTGTGGCGCTATTTTATAGATAAAAAAATGCTCTTTAATACCGATAAAAATTTGTACAACCGTTTTTTGGCAGAAGCGCCTTTTTCAAAATTTTACTTAGAAATTGACCGAAAAAGTCCCGGAAGTATTGGGGCTTTTATAGGCTATAAAATTGTGACATCTTTTATGCAAAACAACTCAATAAGTCTTACTGAGATGCTACAAACCCCAAATGACATACTTTTTAAACAATCTAAATACAAACCCAGAAACTAATGACAAATACGATAGAATTTAAAATAAGATTAGACGAAAATAAAGTTCCCGAAAACATTACATGGAGCGCCCCGCAAAGTGCTATAAATGACGCAGAAACCAAAGCCATTATGATAGCTGTTTGGGATAACAAGGCTCACGAAACACTTAAAATGGACTTGTGGACAAAAGATATGCCTTTACACGATATGAAATTATTTTTTCACCAAACCTTACTCACTATGGCCGATACTTTTGAACGCGCCTCGAGCGACGAAAAAATGAGTGCCACTATGCGCGATTTCTGTGATTATTTTGCCGAAAAGCAGGGTTTAAAAAAAGAAAATTAATTAGCAATAGGGCTTTCGTGTTTTATAATGCTTTGTATAACACTTGTATAGTCTTTTAGATTGCTCACAAAGTCTAGTTCAGATACGTCAATTATAAGTGTATTGAGCTTGGGTTCTGATTTAATAAAGTTAGAATACCCTTGATGAATTTTATCTAAATAAGTAGCTGTAATATCTTGCTCGTAATCGCGTCCGCGCTTTTTAATATTCTCTAACAAACGTTCGGTACTCTGATACAAATACACATACAAATCGGGTTTGGTAATTTCTTTGTACATAACGTCAAACATACGGCGGTACAATTTGTATTCTTCGTGCGATAAGGTGACTTGTGCAAAAATAAGCGATTTAAAAATGTAGTAATCAGAGACTATAAAATTTTTGAATAAATCAAACTGGGCCAAATCATCGGTCAGTTGTTGGTAGCGGTCGGCCAAAAAACTCATTTCAAGCGGAAAGGCATAACGCTCTTTATCTTTGTAAAATTTGGGTAAAAAAGGGTTATCGGCAAAACGCTCTAACACAATTTTAGCGTTAAAATCATCAGACATAAGTTTGGCCAACGATGTTTTGCCCGCCCCAATATTACCTTCAATGGCAATGTAATTATACTTTTCTACCAAAGACAGCGGACGGTTTATGTTAAGGTCTAATTTTTCTATTTCAGAATCGTCACTACAACCGTGTTGTAAATCAATTAATACGGTTTTTTTTGTAATAGGATGTCTTAAATTGGGGGCGATTTCTGCCAAAGGAACCATCACAAATTTGCGTTTTAGCATGTCTTTATGTGGTACGATGAGGTTTTTTGAAAAAATAACCTCATCGTCAAAAAGTAAGATGTCAATATCAATGCTTCTAGATTGATAGCTGTCAGATTTTTTGCGAACACGCCCCAATTGTTGTTCAATTTCCAGGAGCTTTTCCAGTAAGACTTCAGGTTGTAAATGGGTCATTACCTGTAGGCAAATATTTAAAAAATCAGCGCCTTTAAAACCCCACGAGGCTGTCTTGTAAACAGATGATATCTTGACGATTGTCCCAATATTTAAGGCGATTAAATCAACAGCACTTTGTAAATTTTGTAACGAATGGCCTTTATTGCTACCAATAGATAAATATGTAGTGCGTTGTATCTTCATAAAGCGATTACAAAATAACTAAAACTATCGCATAAAATTTTATCTTTACAGCGCAACTTATAAACATTTTAAA
>CAZMBM010000068.1:0-11458 GCA_964564475.1 uncultured Flavobacteriaceae bacterium
TGTAGCGAGATCGAGAATTGAACTCGAGACCTCCGGGTTATGAATCCGACGCTCTAACCAACTGAGCTACCTCGCCAAATAAGCTTGTTTTTAAAGCGTGCAAATATAGCAACAAATTTTGGGGCTTCAAATTTTACCACTTAAATTATTTAAAGAAATTTATTTTTTTTAAAAAAATTTAATACATATATTGTCAAACTTAAAAAAATGAACCAAAATAATGAATGATAAGATAAAGTTTGAATTAGAGTTTCCTCTTCATGCCTCACCTAATTTTATATACCAATACCTTTCTACACCCGATGGATTGGCCGAGTGGTTTGCCGATAATGTCAATTCGCGAAGTGAAATTTTTACTTTTATTTGGGATGATGCCGAAGAACAAGCCGAGATGTTAAAAACCAAAGCCGATAATGTCATTAGGTACAGATGGCTTGAAAACGAAGACGATTCTTATTTTGAATTTAGAATTGAATTAGATGCCATTACCAAGGACGTATCGCTCATTGTAACCGATTTTGCCGAAGAGGATGAAGTTGAAGAATCTAAAATGTTTTGGGAAAACCAAATCGCACAACTAAAACACGTTATTGGCGCTTAGTTTAAAGAAGGGTTCTCCGGCGCATTTGCCCACATTTGGTATTCACCGCCAAAGCGCATCAACTCGTCTTTCCACAAAGAGTGATGTTTAATAGCGAAAATATTTTTATAATTATTGTTGGTAACAATCCAAGAATCAATTTCTAACTCTTCTTTTAACTGATTACTAGACCAGCCCGAATAACCTAAAAAAAAGCGGATATCTTTATTTTTAAGTTTATTGTTTATAAGCAATTGTTTTAAAATATTAAAATCGCCCCCCCAATACAAGTCTTCGGAAATTTTTTGACTAGTCGGAATTAAATTCGGAATATTATGTACAAAATACAGGTTGTCTTTAGCTACGGGACCACCATTGTAAACAGGAATATCAGAGTCAATTTCGGGTATTAAATCGCTGATGCATAAATCAAGAGGCTTGTTAAATATAAATCCAACAGACCCGTCAATATCGTGCGATGTAAGTAACACAACAGACCTGTTAAAAGACCTATCGGTTAAAATAGTTGGTTCTGCAATTAGTAATTTACCTTTTGTGGGTTTTAAACTCGTCATTTAATGCCAATTATGTGTTAAATGTAATAAAAAATATCAAACAAAAAAAACTCCCTATAAATAGGGAGTATAAAAAAGTTTAAATTTTTATAAATTTAGTTTACAGCGCCGCTTAAATCAGCGCCTGCTTTAAATTTAACGACGTTTTTAGCGGCAATTTTAATAGTTGCGCCGGTTTGTGGGTTTCTACCGTCTCTTGCAGCTCTTCTAGAAACTGACCAAGAACCAAAACCTACCAATGATACACGACCACCAGACTTAAGTGTATCAGATACACAGCTCATCATACAATCTAATGCTTTTTTTGCAGATGCTTTAGAGATTCCTGCATCAGCAGCCATCGCATCAACTAATTCTGATTTGTTCATAATTTTTCAAATTTAATTAAATGGTTAAACAATAATTTGCTTTGTTAGCTTAACAAATATAGCATTTACAGGGGTTTACGCAATATTTAGCCCTTAAAAAGAGACAATTTGTTGATAAATGTGAAAAAATTGTTAATAACCTAAAGAAAAACAGCTTAAAAAGACATAAATCCCCATAAATAAAGGTTTATAGGAGCTTACTACTTGCCGATAAGGGCATGCCATTTAAAAAATCTTGTATTGCCATTCTCTTTTTACCGGCCAATTGTAAAGTATCAATAATTAAAAATCCGCCTTTACCTGCTACTTTTAATGATTTTTTAGTACACAAAATGCTACCTGATTTAATTGTGTGTGAGGAAGCTTCAATACGCGCTTTGTAAATTTTTAGTTTGGTTTGTATATCATTGTGCCATAAATAGCACCAAGCGGTAGGATAGGGGCTTAAACCTCTTATTTTGTTGTAAATATTTGTGATATCTTCATGCCAATCTATTTTACAAATCTCAGAGGTCAATTTGGGGGCCGTTTTCAAGCCGCTGTGTGACTGATTTGATGTCTTGACAGTATTTGTAGCAATAGCTTCAACCGTCTTTAAAACGAGCTTACTGCCGCGCTCCATAAGCTTGTCGTGCAAACTACCGGCTGTTTCATCGGGTTCTATACCGACTTCTTCTTGAAATATAATGGCTCCTGTGTCTATTTTTTCGTCAATAAAGAAAGTAGAAACACCCGTTTTTGTTTCGCCATTTATAATAGCCCAATTAATAGGAGCAGCTCCTCTGTAATTGGGGAGCAATGAGGCGTGCAAATTAAATGTGCCGTACTTGGGCAAATGCCAGACACTTTTTGGTAACATCCTAAAAGCGACGACAATTTGCAAATTAGCTTCTAATGCTTTGAGTGCTTCTAAAAATGCCTCCGATTTTAAATTGGCAGGTTGTAATATGGGAATATTGTGTTTTAAGGCCTCTACTTTAATATCAGATAAGCGCAATTTTTGACCACGACCGGCAGGCCTGTCGGGTGCCGTAACCACACCTACAAGCTCGTAGGGGCTGTTTATAAGCGCTTTTAAGCTAGGTACAGCAAAATAGGGTGTTCCCATAAAAACAATGCGGATGTCTGACATTAGAAAGTTTAATTTAAAACAAATTGATGTCGCGAATTTACAATTATTTTGTGGTTATCTAAAAGCAGTTGTAGGGTAAAAAGGACGTGTTTTTCTTCGAAATCTAATTTGGCTACAACCGATTTTGAATCGAGTTGCGGACAGTCGTTTAGGAGTTTTAAAATGTCTTTGGCAATACGTTTGTAATTGGGTATTTGTTTCGATTTTTGTAAGTCGAGACAAACATCACAAATACCACAATTTTTGGCGTGTATTTCGCCAAAATACTTGAGGAGTTGTTTGTTTCTACACTTAGCATTGTTTTTGACAAAATTTATTATAGCACTTAATTTTTCTTGTTTGTGTGTGTTGTAAGCACGTATATTACCGGCTATTTTATTAATAGTATGGGCATCTTCTCGGGGTAATAAAAACTGGATTTGAGTATTGGAATGGGCTGCATTAAACGCTATAATGCCATCATCATTTAAGATGTTGAGCATACTCAAAACCTTTTCTTTTGTAGTAGCTAATTTAGAGGCAATCAAACTGATATTAATAGTGGCTTTGTTTTCGAATAAGCCGCCGTAATTTCTCAAAATAACTTTTATAAGTGCGCCTAGATTTTTATGTTTTTCGGCGTAAAACAACACTTGTTTATTCGCAGCGATAAACTGAATGTCATTTTGTTTAAAAAAGCTGTCGCTCAGTATTAAAACACCTTCTCTGTCGAGTGTTTTAAGGGCGTTATAGGTAAGTAAAAAATCTGATTGATATCTTTTGCAAAACACGTTCATGTCAAAATTATGCCAGTCTTGGTTTAGTTCGCCATAGGCAATTTGTAAATACTGACAAATGTTTTTATAAACGGTACTAATATCCCTCACAGAAGGGGTGTTGTTTTTACTTTGGATTTTGAGATAATTAATATCAGAATCATTGTACAATAAAAAAGCATAAGCGGCGCGTCCGTTTCTACCGGCACGTCCGGTTTCTTGCATATAATTTTCTATACTGCCGGAGATGTTATAGTGAATTATAAGATGGACATTTTCTTTGTCAATTCCCATACCAAAAGCATTGGTAGCAACCATTACAGGTGTTTTTTCTGAGATCCAGTTTGAGTATGACTTTTCTTTCTCGTCTAAGTTTAAGCCCCCGTGGTAAAAACTGCTCCTCAAGTTATTTCTATTTAATAATTGAGAGATTTCTCTGGTCAGTTTTCGGGTATTGACATAAATAATACACACGCCTTTATATTTTTTTAAAAGGCTGAGTAATTTGGTATTTTTATCTTCTGTTTTAACAATTTGATAAGAGATATTTTCTCTGTAAAACGACTTTTTAAAGAGTTTAGGTTTTTCTAATTCAAGATGTTGTGCTATATCTTTTAATACTAAAGTTGTGGCAGTAGCCGTAAGCGCTAAAAAGGGCACCTTTGGGAGCTCTCGTTTTAATTGGGCAATTTTTAGATACGAAGGTCTAAAATCATGTCCCCATTCTGAGACACAATGCGCTTCGTCAACAGCTACTAAATTTATTGGGAGTTCTTTTATTTTTTGTAAAATTAAAGGCGATTGTAATTTTTCGGGAGAAATGTATAAAAATTTCACACCGCCATACTTACAGTTATCAAAGATTCTTATGATGTCTTCTTGTGTTAGTTTGGCATGTAAGTAGTTGGCTTTAATACCTTTCTTGTTTAAGCCGGTCACTTGGTCTTTCATTAGCGCAATGAGAGGAGAAATAACAAGACACACCCCTTGATTTATAAGCGCGGGAATTTGAAAACAAACCGATTTACCCCCTCCGGTAGGCAATAAGGCAATACTGTCATATTTATTTAAAACAGACTGAATAACAGCTTCTTGCGGGGGTTTAAAAGCGCTGTGGTTGAAATATTTTTTTAAATAATCTAAAGCCGATTGCATACAGATTAAGACAATGATTTTAAGATAAAGCTAACACGTTTTTTAATATCACCAAAAGGCACTTCAATTATTTTATAACCAAGCGACTCATAAGTGTTTTTAAGATGGTTATGTATGGCAAGCGATTGTTCAAAACTCTCGTAGCGTTCGTTATCGGTAATGTAAATTTTTTGCCAAGGAGGCATTAAAAAAACGGCATCATAAGTGTATTTTTTGCTTTTACGTTTATAAACTTCGGGATATTTGAGACCCAAATAATTCATATAGGCATGGACATCGGGAATACCTCTGTCAAAAAAAACAAAGTCACCATTTAAGCTCAGGCTGTCTTTGTACTGCTGTACCCGTCCTTCAAGTAATAATTTACTAAAGAGCAAAGGGTCTTTTAAAAACAATTGTTCAATACCGTTTTTACGAGCCATTTTTGTTACCTGTCGCGATACCTCGGGCTTGCAGATAAAACCTTGTTTTTGCAGGGCATCTAGAATGGTCGTTTTTCCTGTACCCGGACCTCCTGTTAAAACTATCTTTTGCATTATCGGTTTTTATGTCTTTTTAACGTAATTTTGACGACTTAAAAGTAGCTAAAATAAATTAGGAATTTAAAGACGATGACAAAAAAAGAAGACGATTTTTACGAGAAGCTCAAAATAAGCTTAAATGAAACGACTGAATTCCCGACAGATTACATGTTTAAATTTATTATTCCAAATAAAGAAGACCTAAAAAAACAAGTGACAGCCATCTTTAATTTTGAAGGCGCCGTAATTAATACAACACTTTCTAAAACAGGTAAATATATAAGTGTTACTGTTTTAACAAGAGTTGATAACGCAAGTGTTGTTGTCAAAAAATACAGAGAAGCGGCCGTCATTAAAGGGATAATATCTTTATAATTATTTTAACAACACTTATAGATTAAAACTTTATTTTTGAACTTTTAAAAATCAACACTTAATTTTTATAATGAAACCGACTTTATTTTTTGCCTTGTTCTTGATGATAAGTTTGGCTGCGCATTCCCAAAAAAAACAAGCTATTTTATTTAAAATTGACGGCCAACCACAACTGGTTTCCGATTTTGAAAAGAGTTATACAAAAAATATTGATATTGTAGCAGATTCTAGTCAGAAGGAGATTAAAAACTACCTCGACTTATACATAGATTACAAGCTAAAAGTACTGGAGGCTTATAGGTTTAAAATTGATACTATTGATACTTTTAAAGGCGAGTTGTCACGCTACAAACAGCAATTGATGACACCTTATCTAAAAGATTCAACGGCCTTAGAAAATCTGGCTAAGGAAGCGTACGAACGCACAAAATACGAAGTGAACGTCAGTCATATTCTTATCCGTGTAGATGAAAATGCATCACCAAAAGATACACTAGCGGCCTACAAATTAATTACGAAAGCTCAAAAAGCTGTTTTAGACGGACAGAAATTTTCTGCAGTTGCTGTCAAATACTCTCAAGATCCTTCGGTAAAGAGAAACAACGGAAATTTGGGTTATTTTAAAGTTTTTAAAATGGTCTATCCGTTTGAAAATGCGGCTTATAACACACCTGTAGGCAACATATCACCCATTTTTAGAACGCGTTTTGGCTACCATATTTTAAAAGTAAACGATAAACGTTTGTCAAAAGGCGAAATAGAAGTGGCGCATATTATGCTTAAAAATACCGATAGTCTTTCTACGGCGACTAACGCGTTAAAAATAGACAGTATTTATACAAAACTTAAAAATGGGGCTAAGTTTTCTGAATTGGCCAAAAAATACTCTCAAGATCCCGGTTCGGCCAAAAATGGCGGAAGACTCCCAAAATTTTCGGTAGGAAAGGTAATTAAAAAATTTTCCGATGAATCTTTTGCCTTAGAAAAGGCAGGAGATTTTTCAAAGCCCTTTAAAACGTCGTTTGGTTGGCATATTGTAACATTATTAAAAAAGTTTCCGGTAAAAACTTATGATGAGATGCGCCCCCAATTGTTAGGCGAAGTAAAAAGAGGTGACCGTGCAAATAAAATAGAAAAAACAGTTATTGAAAAACTTAAGAAAAATTATACCGTTACTGTCTATAAATCGGCTTTAGCCGATTTTGACAAACCAAATTGGTACAAAAATAAAGACAGTTTAAATCAGCCCCTATTAAAGGTTCAAGACAGTCTTTTTACACAAAAAGATTTTGTGGTATATTTAGAGTTTAAAAATATTAAAAAGTACGTCTCACAAGCTGTTTTTAATCAATTTAAAGACAGAAAAATAATAGACTATTACAAGGCGCATTTAGAGAGAACAAACAGTGAATATGCCGCCTCTGTTAAAGAATTTAGAGAAGGCCTTTTATTGTTTGATGTTATGCAAAAACAAGTCTGGCAAAAAGCAAAAACAGACAGTGTCGGTTTAAAGGCTTTTTACATGCTCAACAGAATAAAGTACCCAAAAGATTTTAAAAATCATAGGGGAGAGGTTATGAATGATTACCAAAACTATTTAGAAAAGAATTGGTTGGCCACCTTGCGCAAAAAACATCAGTTAGAAATTAATAAAAGAGCGCTTAAAAAATTGATAAAAAAATATAAATAATTGAAATATTTCTTCTACATATGGGTTTTGATTTTTGGACTTTTCACCTTGTATTCATGCGAGTATTTTACGCTTAAAAAGAAAGATAAAAACCCTGTATTAGCGAGAGTTTATGACGAATATTTGCGTTTAAACGATATTAAAACAATTATTCCGAAGCAGATATCAAGAGAAGACAGTTTGGTCTTTGTTAACAATTATACAAATACTTGGGCACGTCAAAAATTGTTGCTAAAGAAAGCAAAATTAAACCTGGATCAAGAGAAATTGACCTTTGATATTTTGGTCGAAAAATACAAAGAAGATTTATACATAAACAAATACAAAGAGGCCGTTGTTAAGCAGTATTTAGATACAGTAGTTACAGAAAAAGACATTTTAAACTTTTACACAAAAAACAAACAAAACTTTAAACTAAACGAAATTTTGGTGCAATTAAAATTCATTCAGTTTGGCAATGATGTTTTAAACCCAAATGAATTTATAAAGCTTTTTAAATCAGATAAGAAAGAAGATTTAGAAAAACTAGACGACTTGAGTTTACAACTAAAATCGGCTTCACTAAACGACTCTATGTGGATTCGTTATAGCGATGTTTTAAATAAAATACCTTTCTTAAAAGAAGAAGAAACCGACAAAATCTTAAAAAAATCACATATCATACAAAAGAAAGATAGTTTAGGCTTATATTTGGTGGCTATAAAAGACGTATTAAGACGCAATGATTTAGCACCCATAAGTTATATATCTCCAACCATTAAAGAAATAATTTTACACAAAAGAAAATTAAATTTAATTAAGAATTTAGAAGAAACATTAACAAAAGATGCAATTAAGAATAAAGAATTTGAAATTTTTACAGAAAACTAAATATATTTTAATAATTCTAGCTTTTTTTAGTGTTGCCACATCGGTAGCGCAGAACAAAGTTAAAGTTGACGGTGTAGCTGTAGTTGTTGGTAAGAATATTGTTTTAGACAGTGATATTGAAGTTTATAGAAAAGAATTAGAATCACAGAGTGATAATAAAGTAACCATTTCTAACTGCGAAATGTTAGAACAGGTTTTAAAAAGAAAACTGCTGGCACACCATGCTGTGATTGACAGTATTGAAGTCTCTGATGAAGAAATAAATCAAAGTGTTGAAAGAAAAATTAACAACTTTAAAGAACAATTGGGCTCAGAAAAAAAGATTGTAGAATTCTATGGTTTTAACAGTATTGAAGACTTTAGAAAAGAATTTTTTAACGTCGAAAAAGAAGCCGCATTGATATCTAAAATGCAAAATAAAATTGCCGATAAAGTAAATGTAACACCCGAAGAAGTTCGCAATTATTTTAAAAGTCTCGAAAAGAAAGGAGAGCTTCCCAATTTTGGCGCCGAGATTGTTTTAGAACAAATTGTGTTAAACGTAACGCCTTCTAAAGAGGCCATAGCCGATGTCATTAAGCGCTTAAAAGAATATAAAAAAGAAGTAGAAGACGGCGCCAGTTTTAGAATGAAAGCCATTTTGTATTCGCAAGACCCTGCTGTTACAACACCTCAAGGCGATATTTATACTATTAACCGTCAGAGCGGATTTGTAAAAGAATTTAAAGAAGCCGCCTTTAGCTTAGACGAAGGTGAAGTGTCAGAACCGTTTAAGTCAGAATTTGGATATCACATACTCAAGGTAGAAAAAATTAAAGGTAAAAACCGCGATGTAAGACATATTTTATTACAACCCGAAATTGATGAAAAAAGTCTCGAAAAGTCTAAAGATTCACTCCAAAAAATTAAAGACGATATAATTTTAAAGAAAATTACTTTTGAAAATGCCGCCTTTAAATATTCATCAGATAAAGAGACAAAAAACAATTACGGGCTGCTTATTAATCCTATGACGAGCGATAGTAAATTTGATTTAACACGTATGGATCCAACCCTTTATGCACGTGTAAGTAACTTGTCTAAAGGCGAGATGACTCCTGTGTTTTATGACGAGTCGCGTTCCGGCGAAAAAATGTATAAAGTTATACTGATGAAAGATAAAATCCCATCGCATAAAGCAGATTTGGTAAAGGACTACGAAAAAATTCAAAGCCTTGCTCTTCAGAAAAAAAGACAGGAAACAATAGATAAATGGGTAAGAGAAAATATTGTTGATACCTATATAAAAGTGCATGAAACATATAAAAAGTGTAACTTTGAATTTAATTGGAATAAAAATTAACCAAAAATATGTCTGACGTTGCCGCAATTAAAACTTTAATAACTAAATACAAAGCCTTAAAAAAAGAGATAGCAAAAATCATTGTTGGCCAAGAAGAGGCTGTAGATTATCTCTTAATTTCTATACTAACAGGTAAGCACTCACTTTTAATTGGTGTCCCGGGTTTGGCCAAAACGCTTTTGGTAAATACCATAGCACAAGCTATAGGTCTAGAATTTAAACGCATACAGTTTACACCCGATTTAATGCCTAGCGACATTATTGGGAGTGAAATTTTAGGAGAGAACAGACAATTTAAATTTTTAAAAGGGCCAATATTTTCAAATATCATCTTAGCAGATGAAATTAATCGCACGCCACCAAAAACGCAAGCAGCGCTTTTAGAAGCCATGCAAGAACACAGTGTAACTGTGGCAGGTATTTGCCATAATATACAAAAGCCTTTCTTTGTTTTAGCCACACAAAATCCTATTGAACAAGAAGGGACTTATCCGTTACCCGAGGCACAACTAGACCGGTTTATATTTTCAATCGTTTTAGATTACCCTTCGTTAAAAGAAGAAATAGCCATTGTTAAAAGTACCACAGCGGGCAATCAAGAAAAAGTTAGGCCTTTATTCTCGGCTCAAGAAATATTAGATTATCAAAAGTTAATTAGTAAAATTCCTGTAGCCGACAACGTAGTAGAATACGCTGTAAAGCTGGTGTCCAAAACACGTCCTAAGACCAGAAATGCCCCTAAAAATATTAGAGAGTACTTAGATTGGGGCGCAGGGCCGCGCGCTTCTCAAAACCTTATTGTCGCCGCCAAAGCCTATGCGGTTATTCACGGTAAATTTTCGCCCGATATAGAAGATGTTCAGGCCATAGCCTTTGCTGTTTTGCGTCATCGAATAGTCAAAAATTATAAGGCAGAAGCCGACGGTTTAACCGAAGAACGCATTATTAAATCACTATTTTAGTTTTACAAATTTCACACTACTTATTTAATGAAAATAGTTGTATATTTGCACGCCTTTTTTCGAGTAGTGGATTTTAAAAAGGAAAAACTAAAATAAAAACAAGACTCTTGTTGCTTTAAGTCGTTTAAAAATCCTGTAAAACAATAAGATACAAAAACAAATCTCAGCAAAATGGCTGAAAAAGAAACAGAAAAAGTAGCCGACACAAATGACGCTACGCCAGAAAAAGCAGTAGAAACTACAAAAACAACTGCTAAAAAAGATACAAAAACAAAAAAAGAGACGACTGAGGAAGCTAAAGCAGCTACCAAAAAGGCTCCTGCGAAAGCTAAAAAAACGACAACCAAAACTAAAGAAAAAGTGAAAGTTGATGTTGTAGCCGAAGTAGAAACACCTGCTGAAGAAACCAAAGTAGCTAAAAAAGTAGAAGCAGCCGAGGTGACAGATAAAGAAACTGTAGAAGAAGTAAAAACCGAAGAGACAGTTCAAGATTCACAAGCCTTTTTAGATAATTTTGATTGGCATAAATACGAAGAAGGTATTGAAGCTGTTGATGAAGATAAACTGGTAGCTTTTGACAAAGCTTTGGAGGGAACTTCTGGGTTTGTAGATGAACGTCAGGTAATTGAAGGTGTTGTCGTACGCATGACCGATAGAGAAGCTATTATCGATATCAATTCAAAATCTGAAGGTGTTATTTCTCTAAATGAATTTAGATACAATCCCGATTTAAAAGTAGGTGATACGGTTGAAGTCTTGGTTGATAAACGCGAAGACAGTACAGGTCAATTGGTCCTGTCACATAAAAAAGCACGTGTTATAAAAGCTTGGGATCGTGTTAACAATGCTCACGAAACAGGCGAAATTGTTAACGGCTTTGTTAAATGCCGTACCAAAGGCGGTATGATTGTAGATGTATTTGGTCTTGAAGCCTTCTTGCCCGGTTCTCAAATTGACGTCAAACCTATTAGAGATTATGACCAGTTTGTTGAAAAAACAATGGAATTTAAAGTGGTTAAAATCAATCACGAATTTAAAAACGTTGTGGTATCGCATAAAGCCCTTATCGAAGCCGACCTCGAATTACAAAAACGCGAAATTATTGGCCAATTAGAAAAAGGTCAAGTTTTAGA
>CAZMBM010000069.1:0-11395 GCA_964564475.1 uncultured Flavobacteriaceae bacterium
AATAGGTATAGCCTAAATTAGGATAGATTATTGCTTTTTGAGGGTTGACTAATTAAGTACAGAACACAGATGACGCTGATTTCTAAGGTTTATGCGGCTATTAATTTAACTATTAAGAGATTATGATTTTAATCATTAAATCTTTTAGAGTCACATAATCTGTGAGTATCATAAGAATCAGCGTCACCTGTGTTCTATAAATATTTTAAAGTGTTTTAAAATAAGCTTTGGCCGCCACATTGACTTTTTTAGCCAATAAAATGGCCGATATTACTGTTGGAATAGCCATCATGGCAAAAGCACTGTCTATAATATTAATAGCAAACTCTATTTTAATTACCGCCGCAACAACGATTGACAGCACATAAATATAATTGTAGTATTTGCCGTATTTGGGTTTGGTTAAAAAACCGAGGCAAGTTGTGCCGTAAAAGGCGTATGAAAACAGGGTCGAAAATCCAAAAACCAAAATCACCGTCGTAAGAATAATACTTCCTAAATTATAAGGCAAAACCGCATTAAAAGCCTCGAGGGTTAACGAGATACCATTACTGGAACTCTCACGCCACACCCCTGTTAACAATAAGGCCAGAGCCGTTAAAGTACAAACCAAAAGTGTGTCAATAGCCGGACCGAGCATGGCGACTAAACCTTCTCTTACCGCAATGGACGTTTTGGCGTTACCGTGCATCATTGGCGCCGTCCCCACGCCGGCTTCGTTAGAAAAAGCCGCCCGTTTTATACCTGTTTTTATAAGGTAACCCAAAGCCCCTCCTGCGACAGCCTTCGCCGAAAAAGCATCCATAAATATCAGTTTAAACATGCTTGGAATTTCCCTAAACTGAATGAGTAAAATAGCAATGACGGCTACAAAATACAGCAGCACCATAAACGGCACCAACTTACTGGCTACTTCGCCAATACGTTTGATACCCCCAAAGACCACTATTGAGGATAACATAGCCAAAACCAATCCGATACCTAACTTGTAATAAAACGTGCCGATACCTGCAATGGGAAATACATCAACTACTGTTTGCGTTAATTGATTGGCCGTAAAGGCCGGTAGCGTTCCTACCAATCCCGCTAAAGCAAAAAATACCGCCAAAGGCTTCCAAAATTTTGACAAGCCGTTGCTAATTACATACATAGGACCTCCTAGGGTTTTACCATCGTCATCTTTACTGCGGTACATAACTGCCAGGGTACAGGTATAAAATTTAGTTGCCATACCAAATAGGGCACTTACCCACATCCAAAAAATGGCGCCGGGGCCTCCCATAACAATAGCTATGGCTACGCCACTGATGTTACCCATACCCACCGTAGCCGCCAAGGCAGCCGACAAGGCTTGAAAATGACTCAATTGCCCGGGTTCTGATTTGTCATCGTATTTTCCACTTAAAATCTGAACGGCATGTTTAAAATACAAAAAGGGTGTAAAACGCGAATAAATTAAGAAGAAAACACCGCCCCCTATGAGTAAAATAAGCAAAGGCCAATCCCAAATCCACGCGCTGAATTGAGCAACATATTTTTCTATAGATACGATCATTCTTTAAGGAGCAGGGTTGGGTTGTAAGTTCTGAATAGCCTCAATTTCTTGAAGCAATTCATCATCTAAAGTTATCTCAATACTGCCGATATTTTCTTTGAGTTGTGCCATTGTGGTTGCCCCGATAATGCTACTCGTTAAAAATTCGCGTTGGTTGCAAAAAGCCAAAGCCATTTGTGGCAAGCTCAAGTGGTGTTTTGTAGCTAAATCGGCATATAATTGGGTGGCGTGGTGTGCTTCGGCACTGTTATAACGCCCCATTTGCGGAAACAAAGCCAAACGCGAATCGGCCGGTGTTTCTTTGAGGTATTTACCGCTTAACACGCCAAAAGCCAAAGGCGAATAGGCCAATAAGCCGATGTTTTCTCTTACCGATACTTCGGCCAAACCAATTTCGTAGGTGCGATTGAGTAATGAATACGGATTCTGAATAGTTATAGGGCGTCTTAGGTTTTCATTTTTGGCGGTTTCTAAATATTTCATCACCCCCCAAGCGGTTTCGTTAGACAGGCCAAAATGACGTATTTTACCTTCATCGACCAATTTATTTAAAGTGGTTAAAACCCTTTTAAAATTATTGTGCCAAGTCTCGTTAGGATGGCTTTTAAAATTGCGTACGCCAAAAAAATTGGCACTACGCTCGGGCCAGTGCAGTTGGTATAAATCAATATAATCGGTTTGAAGGCGGTTTAAACTCTTGTCAAGAGCCTCGCGAATAGCTTCCTCGCTAAAACCCAAATTGGGACGGATATAACTGAGCCCCGGATTAGGACCCGCTACTTTGGTGGCCAGAACCAAATCGGCACGGTTTTGATTTTTAAGCCAGCTTCCTATAAAACGTTCGGTACTGCCTTGGGTTTCTTTGCGTCCCGGCACGGCATACATTTCGGCTGTGTCAATAAAATTAATGCCCTTGGAAACAGCATAATCTAACTGTTTATGGGCCTCAATCTCGGTATTTTGTTCACCAAAGGTCATCGTGCCCAGGCATATTTTTGAAACTTTTTTATCGGTTGTGGGAAGGCTTGTGTATTTCATTGACGTTGTTACTTATTTTTGATAAAGAGACAAATGTAATGAAAAATGAATTTATTGATTTTGTGTTTTCATTTATTCGTTACAAGTTTATGTCACTTCAAAATTCGTAGCATTCCTAGCGCAAACCTTAGCGTTCTTTGCGGTTAAACTTTGGGGCATAGCAAATCCTCCCTTCAAGCGTCCAACAAAGAAAGGCTAATCTAGAATCGCCGCTATTCCCGGCAGGATTTTTCCTTCGAGCATTTCGAGCATGGCGCCACCACCTGTAGAAACATAACTCACCTTATCGGTAAATCCGAATTGTTTAACCGCCGCCACAGAATCGCCGCCGCCAACAAGCGAAAAAGCACCCTCTTCGGTAGCATCGGCAATAGCGTTACCCAACTCAATAGTCCCTTTGGCAAAGTTTGGCATTTCGAAAACACCTACCGGCCCATTCCATAAAATGGTTTTAGATTGGGCGATAATGTACGAAAAGCCAACATTGGTTTTAGGCCCGGTATCTAAACCCATCCATCCTTCGGGAATTTGGGCAATGGGTACCACATCTGTTTTGGCATCGTTGCTAAAGTTATCGGCAATAAGGGCGTCAACAGGCAGGTGAATTTTAACTTTTTTGGTTTTGGCTTCTTCCAAAATTTCGAGGGCCAAGTCTAATTTATCGTCTTCGCACAACGAATTACCAATGCTTCCGCCAAGGGCTTTTATAAAGGTAAAGGTCATACCGCCGCCTATGATAATGTGGTCAACTTTGTCTAAAATATTTTTGATAATACCAATTTTAGAGGACACTTTAGCGCCGCCTAAAACGGCCGTAACCGGTTTTTGGCTGTCTTCTAAAACTTTTTTAATGCTGATGATTTCTTTTACGAGCAGATATCCAAAACACTTGGCTTCGGGAAAAAATTGGGCGATAACCGCCGTTGAAGCATGGGCACGATGCGCCGTACCAAAGGCGTCGTTAACATATACATCGCCTAGTTTTGACAGTTGCTTTGCAAAAGTGCTGTCGCCGGCTTTTTCTTCGGGATGAAAACGCAAATTTTCTAATAACAAGACCTGACCGGGTTGTAAAGTACTTACTGCTTTTTCCACCTTATCACCAATACAATCGGAAACAAAAAGGACTTCTACTCCCAATACTTTACTGACTTCGGGAACGATGTGCTGTAAAGAAAATGCAGTGTCAACACCTTTAGGACGCCCCAAATGCGACATTAAAATAGCCGAACCGCCATCGTTTAAAACTTTTGTTATTGTGGGATGAGCAGCCACTATACGCGAATTATCGGTTACTTGAAAAGTGTTATTTAAAGGCACGTTAAAATCGACACGAATAAGGGCTTTTTTATCCTTAAAATTAAAAGTATCTAGGGTTTTCATATTAGTGTATTTTTAACAGAATAAATTATGTTCTTTTATAGTGGGTTAAGCCATTTAAATTGGTGTTGTTGCTGTGGAATAACTATGCGTTCTGAAATACGCAACATCCTTTCGGGAAGTTTTAGCAAATAATCTCTTGCTCTTTCGGCCTCTTCGGTAAGACCTCTTATTTTTTCCAACTCCCATTGACTTATTAATTTTTGCATAATATCTATATAATCTAGAGCAGTATAAACACCTATCCGTTGTGCCGCATCAGAGAAATACGTAAAAGCTGTTCCCTTTTTTTCGTTGGATTCTCTTAAAAACACAGCGGGCATGACAATTTTGTTTTTCATCATATAATAAAAGGCCAACATCATTTCACTGGGGTCGTATTCAAATATTTTTTTGACAAATTCGCTGTAAGCTTTGTGATGTCTCATCTCATCTCCGGCTATTACTTTACACATTTTAGCCAGTGCAAAATTGCCCTTTTTTCGTGCCAATTTAGCCACCCTGTTGTGCGATATGTATGTGGCCAGCTCTTGAAAACTCGTATAAACAAAATTCTTATAAGGGTCTCTTCCTGTGCCGATATCGAATCCGTCTTTTATAAGATGTTGGGTGGTTATTTCTATTTCTCTCATGTTGACTCTTCCCGACAGGTATAGGTATTTATTTAAAACATCGCCGTGTCTGTTTTCTTCGCCTGTCCAAGTACTAATCCATTTTGACCAGCCATTTTCTTGTTGCTGCACTCCGTTTAAGTTCATTAACCACGCTTCATAGGTTGGCAAAGCCTCTTCGGTAATGGTATCGGCAACAAGTGTTACGAGTAAATCGTAATCTAATTCTTTAGACAGTTCTCTCAAGGCAGTTACCTCTTCCAGAAAGTTATCTTTTTGTGAGTTTGGCAAAAAATCTGTCGGTTGCCATATTTTTTCAACGGGGATTAAGTATTTTTCAATAAAACTATCTATATTTTTCTCAATAGTTTGCATAACTTCCAGACGTATGTTTTCAAGTGTTTTCATTTGGGTTGATTTTTGGGCGAAATTATACCTTTTTTTATTGAATTCTCTATTTCTGAAAATAATTCGTTAAATTTTAAGGTGTTTGCTTCAATGGGTTTGTGAACAGTAAGCGTAATGCTGTTAAAAAGTTGTAAAGGAAATTTCCCTTTTCGGTACACTTTCCAAGAGTTATTGATGGTTACAGGTACAACAAGAGCATGAGGCATGTACTTGGTCAATATTTTAAGTCCACTTTCTTTAAACGGTTTTAAGTGGCCGTCTTTACTGCGTGTCCCTTCGGGAAAAATAATGGCTGCATAGTTGTTTTTTTCTATGTACTGTGCAAATTTCTTTAAAGCGGTTATGGCCTGTTTGGGATTATTACGGTCTATTAAAACAGAGCCCCCGTGTCTTAAATTATACGACAAACCGGGGATGCCTTTCTCTAATTCTTTTTTAGCAACATATTTGGGGTGATGGGCTCTAAAATACCACATTAAAGGGGCAATATCTTGCGTACTTTGATGATTTGAAACGATAATAAGCGGCTTGTCTTTGGGTATTTTAAAAGTGTTTTTAAAAACCACATCTGTTCCTAAAAACCACAGGCAACGCATTAAAGACAAACTAAAATAATCTACTACTTTTTTGTGCGCTTTATACCCAAAGAGATTAAAACTAATCCACTGTAAGCCATGAAAAACTATTAGCGATAGCAAATAAGCACTGTAATAAAAAACAGTAGCTATATTGCTTATCCCTTTTTTAAGGATTTTCATAATTTGGTTGGTTTAAAAATCTGTAAAACTAGTCTTTTATCTTACTTTGACCAATGTTTTATCAGCACAATAGCATCGTTTAAAACAAATGGAGTAGGCATCATTATGGCGCTTCGTGGCGTGATGTTAAAATTGGGATTTGTAAACAAATCGTATGAGGCTTCGTAAATGGTAAAATTGGGGGTTTCACCTTTTTTTAGGGTAAACTCTAAAATAACTTTTTCAAAAGGTTTTGTGATATAATAGCTTAAAATATGTTTTCTTTTTTCGGTATCCATTACAAAATTTTTACCTTTTTGTTTTGTAAATTTTTGGCCGTTTACTTTAAAACTTTTGAAATGTAAGTTAGCATTGGCCAACAACTCAATGCGGTTTACCGGACGTTGGGATGTTATAGTAAGGCGGTAATAATTTGTAGCAATATTGGCAGAATCTTGAATTACAGGTTCTTTTAAATCTATTGTCTTAGCCGGACTGTGCCAAGCCAGATTTGTACCGTATTTACTGGCTGTCGCTTTTCCTTCAAAACTTCCTTTTTGCGGGTTTTCCCCGAAAAACTGTGTCGTAAAAGCATCTAATTTACGATTGTAAGTGGCCCAATACGCTTTTTGGGTATCGGTATCGTACATATACAATACACTGTTTGGTTTTTTCCTGTCAACAGAAAAACCGGCATGTAAATCGGCTTTTATAAAAAACAGTACACTGATTACAAATCCCAGTACCGTCAAAACTTTTTTTGTTTTAAACCGTGCTAAAACAGGGATGAGCAATCCCATAATCAAGACAGTAAAAATGGCACTTACATATAAAATTTTAAGCCCTAACCCTACGGGTAACATTTTTACTAAAGGGGCAAAAATAAGCAATAAGGGCAAGGCCAATAAGCTGTGTACCAATATGAAATTTTTAGACCTCCCTTTTGAGAATAATTCTAGGGTTAATCCGCCTAAGGCGAAATAAACCGGAATGATAAAAAAGCCACTTCCTTTTAAATAAATGGCAATTAAAACATTAATAATAAGCCATAAAAACAAGGGTGCAATACTTAAATCTACAGGCGATTTGTTTTTAAATTTGTTATAAATAAAATAGGTAATAGCAAAACTCAACGAAACAAATGCGGCAATATAATCGTAACCGTTGTAGGTAAATCCGTGTAAAATATCGCGATATTGTGGGTGAATAAATAAAGCTAAACGCCAGCCTAAGAATGCAACAAGACCTGCAATTAAAAGTGATAAAAATAATGGCACAAACCCTAAACCAACACCTTTCAAGGTGAGGCGCCCTTGCATTAATCCGTAAAGACACAGCAACACAAACAAGATAAAGGCTATGATTGTTAAGGGTGTTACCCAAGAAAATGGAAAGGTGAGCATCTTAACAAACGGAAACGAGATATAAACCAAATCGGCTTTACTGTCGAGTTGCGTTAAATCGGCATCCGAAAAATAGCTGAGTAAAGGCAGTAAATAGGAGGCCTGATGTATGAGGGTGTTGCGGTCTAATCTTTCGTAGGAGTCTTGTACCGTATGGTAATCAAAATGGTCGTCAATAAAGGCAAAGTTAAAACCGTTAATATTGCTGTCTTCTCTAAAAACCGTTAAATCGGTATCATTGGGCAGCATTTTATAGATACTGTACATCAACGAATTGGCCACCGGATATTGTGGCTTAGCTTTTAAAAATGCTTTGATGAGTTTTGAATTGCCACCATTGGTTTCGAGTAACATATAACTGGGGCCCCCACTGCCACGGGCCTCGAAATTTAAAACCAATCCCACATTTTTAACCCATGGATGATGGTTTACAAAAGCATCGGCACCGTTAAGGCCAATTTCTTCGGCATCGGTAAATAAAACAATGATATCGTTTTTAGGCTTTGGATTGGTGGCTAAATAGGTGCGGAGACCTTCTAAAATGGTAACCACACCACTCCCGGCATCGCTTGCTCCCAAAGAAGAATGTGGGTTGGAGTCGTAATGTGCCAGTAATAACAGGGCTTTACCACTGTCAGACCCTTTAATTTTAGCCAAAATATTTTGGCTTACAGTTGCGCTGTGCCATTTCTTATTAACCCCTAACTGTTGCTGAATTTGAACTTCTAGCCCCAAAGCTTTTAATTGATTTACGATATAGTTACGAACATCGCTATGCGCCTGCACTCCCACAAAATGGGGTTTTTGTGAAATGACTTTAAGATGTTTTAAAGCTTTATCTTTAGAAAAAATACCGTTGTCAATTTTAATACGTTTATCGGCACTTGGCATTAAAGAATAGAAGCTGTAAAAAATGCCAAAAAAAACGACTATAAAGGCTAAATGCCTGTTATACTTTTTTAGAAAGGCAACCATAAGGGGACAATTTAAGCGTTATTTAAAATTTTTGATTGTTTTGTGCCGACTAATTTACTACATTTACGGGTAAAATGTTTGTGTTATGAAGTTTAAAAATTTTAAAGGCAGTAGCGAAGAACCCAAAAAAGAGAGAAATCCTATCTTAGTTAGCGACCATATGACAAGGAACCTCATCACTTTTAAACCCAAACAAACCGTTTTAGAGGTGATGCAAACTTTAATCGACAATCGTATTTCGGGTGCGCCTGTTGTCAATAAAAAAAATGAATTGTTGGGTATTATTTCTGAAGGCGATTGTATGAAAGAAATTTCTGAAAGTCGTTATTACAATATCCCTTTAGCCGGCGCATTGGTCGAAAAATATATGGTAACCAATGTAGAAACCATAAGTGCCAACATCAGTGTTTTTGACGCCGCTACTAAATTTTATAAAACCAATCGCAAACGTTTTCCCGTGATAGAAAATGGCAAACTCATTGGCCAAATAAGCCGTCGCGACATCCTTAAAGCCGCACTTGAAGCAGAGGCCAATCACTGGTAAAATACCGTGAGTCGTGGGCTGACATTCTAAATATGGCATTCAGAAAATAGAACCTCACAAAACACTATTCGCGTTTAATCAACAAGTAATAATCGTTTTCTAAAGCTAAGTACCCTTGGTCGTAACAGTAATAATAGGTATTGCCTGTTTTGGTTGTGTAAATTGAGGTAAAAAAGTTAAAATCGAAATTGTTTTGTATTAATTTGCTACGTGTCACTTTAGTCTTACCTGTTGTGTTTAATTGGGTTAAAATTTTATAATTCTTCCGCAACCTGTTATTGGTATTTCTTATCAGATTTTTACTATCCTTGTTAACTTTGTTATTGTAAGCATTGCGGCAGTAATCACTGCAAAATTTCTTATCGCTGCGGCCTTTTAAGGGTTCGCCACATTCTAAACAGGTTGTTGTGGACATAATAGTGTTATTTTAACAGGTACATAATACCTATTTATTTAATAATCTGTTACGTGTCCCCAATTTTCACCCGTTTTTATACGGTGCAACTGCATTTCCGAAATGCCGAATTGTTTGGCTATAATTTTATAGCGTGTTTTACGGTTGGGGTCAAATATTTTGCGTTTAATAATTTTTACTTTGGCTTCGCACAGTTTGTAACTGGTTCGCTTTTTTAATTTTCCTTTGATAACCGTTGGATTAGACATATTGTGTGTTACAACGTCTTTTCTTGTTCCCCATTTTAAATTATCGGCACGGTTATTTGTCTTGTCGTGGTCTAAATGCATCACATATTTGTAGTTGTCTTCGTTTTTTAAAAACAAAAGAGCCACAACCCTATGTACATAATATGTTGCCATTTTACCCGTATTTTTTTTATACCAAAACATGTTATAACCACCGGCTTGCGAAAATTTTAATAATTTAAAACGCCCGTCGACTTGTTCTTTTTTTACCCTTCCGTAATCAGACACAAAAATGCGCTCACTACAATCCCACTTGGTTTGGTTGAAGGGTTTCCAAACCTCGTTTCTGAAATCTTTCACTGTTAAAATTGATTATTTACACTACAAATATACACATTTTATCCGTTTACAAACGGTTACATCTAATTACATACGCTTACAAACGAAAGTAAATGTATTACAACCGAATCTGTTTTAAAAAGCGTCATTTATTTGCACTGTTGAATTGAACAAACGAGATTCGACTTAATTTAAATCCTTATCTTATGACTACGTTAAGAAACAAAGTACAGCTCATCGGACACTTGGGCAATGCCCCCGAAATCATCACTTTAGACTCCGGTAAAAAATTGGCAAAATTTTCTATTGCCACAAACGACACTTACAAAAACGCCCAAGGCGAAAAAGTACAAGACACGCAATGGCACAATATTGTGGCCTGGAACAAAACCGCCGAAATAGTGGAAAAATATTTGGATAAAGGTAAAGAAGTGGCTATAGAAGGTAAATTAACCACAAAAAGCTACGACGATAAAGAGGGTAACAAACGCTATATAACCGAAATAATTTGTAACGAATTGTTGCTGTTGGGTAGTAAATAAATTTTTATCTCCCGAACCCACCCCGCTAGAGTTAAAAACTCTAGCGGGGTTAATTTTAAAAGTTGAAAGTTGAAAACAATACCACTAATAAAGGGTCAATATTACCACATCTACAACAGGGGTAATAATCGTGATGATATATTTTACGAACAGGCTAATTATTACTATTTTCTTAAATTATACGATAAGTATATCAGTCCTGTTGTCGAAACTTTTGCCTGGTGTTTATTAAAAAATCATTTTCATATTCTGGTTTATATAAAAACTGTAGATGAAATTGACCTAAAATCATTGACTTATAAAACCGTTAAAAGTCCAAAAACAATAAGTGCCTCGAGACAGTTTTCTCATTTCTTTAATGCCTATACCCAAGCCATAAATAAACGACATCACAGAACGGGTAGTCTTTTTGAGAAAAACTTTGAACGCAAACCTGTAACTTCTGAAAGTTATTTTCAAAAATTAATATTTTACATCCATAACAATCCTGTTCATCATGGTTTTACTGATAAAATAGTTGATTATCCATGGACGTCTTATAAAAGTATTATCTCAAAACACCCCACCAAATTACAACAACATCGCGTTATCAGTGCTTTTAATGATCTCGAAAATTTTAAATACTACCATTCAAAAAATCAAGATACTGAAAGTATAAAACATCTCATGATGGAGTAGATTTTATATACACCTCTTGCTGAGTTTAAAACTCTGGAAGAGGTATCTAATTTTAAATAATCAACATCGCATCGCCATAAGAAAAGAAGGCGTATTTTTCTTTTATGGCTTGGGCGTAGGCTTCTTTTAAAAAGTCGTATCCGGCAAAAGCGGCCGTCATCATCATCAAAGTAGATTTTGGGGTATGAAAATTGGTTATCATACAATTGGCTATGCTAAATTCGTAAGGCGGAAAAATAAATTTATTGGTCCATCCGTCAAACGGATTCAAGCGTAAATCGGCCGATACCGAACTTTCTAAAGCCCTCATAACCGTTGTACCACAAGCACATACGCGTTTTTTGTTATCTATAGCTCTGTTGACTTTATTTACAATACTTTTAGGAATTGTAGCCCGTTCTGAATCCATTTTATGTTTTGACAAATCTTCTACTTCAACAGGACTAAAGGTGCCTAAACCTACATGGAGTGTCAATTCAGGCAATTCAACGCCCTTAATTTCTAAACGCTTAAGCAGGTGTTTAGAAAAGTGTAACCCTGCAG
>CAZMBM010000070.1:0-11390 GCA_964564475.1 uncultured Flavobacteriaceae bacterium
GGCATCATTTTATCGTGAAGATAAGTGCCTAAATCACCACCCAATTTGTTGTGTTGGGTAAATAGATGCGTGAGTACGTATTGATAATCGGCGCCATTACTGACGTGATTGTCTATAAACACATCGGGATTGAGATAGTGAAATATCTTGGCAAAAGTTTGCGCATTTTTAGTGTCATTTTTTATAAAATCGCGATTCAAATCGAAGTTAAGGGCATTACCTCTAAAACCATAAGACAGTGGGCCATTTTGATTGACACGAGTCGTACTGTTTCGGTTAAGAGATCCACCAATATTGTAAACAGGAATGACGGCTATAAGGACATTTTTATAAGCACGTTTAAGTTTTTTATTTTGAACAATATCGCGCATAAGCATCATCGTAGCATCAATACCATCGGGTTCGCCGGGGTGGATGCCGTTGTTGATGAGTAAAACAGTTTTTTTAGTGTTACGGGCGTCCTTTAAATCGAAATTTTTATCGGCACTAAAGAGGACTAAATGCAAAGATTCACCCGAATCGGTTAAACCCATTGACTGTAAATTTATTTCGGGATAAGTGGCCGCTAATTTTGTATAAAAGGCGATAGATTCTTGATAAGTGGCTGTTTCTAGTCCCTTACTCTTTTCGAAAGGCGTTATAAAATTGTTTTTTTGTTGCGCAAAAATATTCAAACTTAAAATAAGCATGAATAAAAGTAATTTGTTCATAAAAGACTTTTAAATATTTGGCTGAACCGACTGAGGTACTAAAGCAGACACGTCGCCACCATTTCTAATAATATCACGAATAATACTGGAGCTTATAAATGACGTTTCGGCACTGGTGAGTAAAAATACCGTTTCAATACCCGATAAACGACGATTGGTTTGGGCGATGGCTTTCTCAAACTCAAAATCGGCCGGATTGCGTAAGCCGCGCAGGATAAAATCGGCCTGCTGACTTTTACAATAATCTACGGTAAGCGTTTCGTATTTATCGATTTTTATTTTGGTTTCGTCTTTAAAAGTATCAGCAATAAAAGCCATGCGTTCTTTTAAACTGAACATATATTTTTTAGTAGCATTGACGCCTACAGCAATAATAATTTCATCGAACAGGGGCACGGCACGTTTTATAATATCTACATGACCTAAGGTAAGGGGGTCAAATGAACCGGGAAAAACTGCTTTTTTCATAATGTAAAAATAGCAATATAATTTATAAACCTGTTGGTGTAACTAATTTTTGATGATAATTTTTCGTCAGTTCGAGTGATTTTCGTTAGAAAATAGTATCGAGAACAAGAAAAATTTTAATTAAAAAAAATACTCGATACATTTTTTGTTCTGTTTCACTACACAAAAAATACTCGAAATGACGTTTTAATAATTACAAAAGCGCATTTTCAATAGCACTCCCAAACAGCTCAGTCAGACTGATACCGGCCGCACGGGCTTGTTGGGGCAACAAACTTTCGTTTGTAAAACCGGGGACTGTATTTATTTCTAAAAAGTATGGGGTATCGTCGATAAAAATAAATTCGGAGCGCGAATAGCCTTTTAAATGCAAGACTTCATATATTTTTCTGGAAACAGCGTTTAAATTTTTTAGTTGACTGTTACTTATTCTTGCCGGCGTTATTTCATCTGACTTGCCATTGTATTTGGCATCAAAATCAAAAAAGTTATTGTCACTTACAATTTCGGTAGGTGGTAATACAAGAATGTCACCCTTGTATTCAATGACACCCACAGAGACTTCTGTACCTTCTAAAAAAGATTCAATCAGTACATCGGTATCTTCTGTAAAAGCTTTATCAACAGCTTTTGGCAGTTCATTTTCACTATAAACTTTGCTGATGCCAAAGCTGGAGCCTGCCTGATTGGGTTTTACAAAACAGGGCAGGCCTACTTTGTCAATAATTTCTTGTGTGTTGAGTACGTCACCTTTACTTAAAACATACGAAGTAGCCATTTTTATATCGTAATTTTTAAGCACGCTCAAACAATCTTTTTTATTAAAAGTGAGTGCCATTTGGTAAAAAGGCGCCGAAGTGTGTTTTATCCCCAACAAATCGAAGTAAGCACAGAGCAAGCCATCTTCGCCGGGGCTGCCGTGAATGGCGTTAAAAACACAATCGAATGTGATTTTAAAACCTTCAAACACAAAACTAAAATCAGATTTATCTATGGGGTAATTTTTTTTATTGCTTATAACTTCCCAGTCATTCCCTGTTATTTTAACACAATAAGCCGTGTATTTACTTTTATCGAGGTTTTGATAGACTACGGTTCCGCTTTTAATAGAGATGGTGGCTTCGGTAGAATTGCCGCCCATAACTATGGCAATATTCTTTTTCAATGATTCAAATATTTAGGTAATTACAAACTTACAAAATCTTTTAATGAAACCTTATACAATAGATTTCTCAATTTGTTGTTTGCTATTTTAAAAGTATCTTTGCATTTACAAATTTTAGCCATGGCGTTTTTAAAGTATCTCTTTAGTAAAATTTTTATAAAAACACTTTTAACAATGTTTGTAATAGTAATTATTACTGTTTTTGTATTGACCCAATGGCTAAATTACACAACGCATCATAATGAGAGAATACCAGTTCCCAATCTCGACAGAATGACCTTAACGGATGTTACTAAAATTTTAGACAGCCTCCATTTAAAGGCTGTTGTAATTGATTCGGCAAGTTTTAATCCTCATTACCCTAAGTTGTCTGTTATTGAACAGAATCCACTTGCGGGTGATTTTGTTAAAGAGTACCGCAAAATATATTTGACGCTCAATCCGTCGGGTTACAGGCAGGTAACAATCCCAAAAATTTATGGAAAGACATTGCGTCAAGCTGTAGTTGAATTAAAAAATATTGGCTTGCGTATTGGTGATGAGCCCACTTATATTCCCGACAAGGGTAAAGATGTGGTACGCGGACTTAAATACGGCGAAAAGTACCTTTTAGAAGGTGATAAAATTGCTAAAAATTCTTTAGTCGAATTTATTTTAGGTGATGGCAAAGGAAAATAACAGCTCAAAAATGACCCAAGACCCAGATCAAGACGACCTTTATGAACATTTTAAGTTTGTAGCCGGTGAAGGACAAGAACCTTTACGTGTCGATAAATTTTTGATGAATTTTATAGAAAATGCCACCCGTAATAAAATT
This sequence comes from uncultured Flavobacteriaceae bacterium, assembly GCA_964564475.1. Taxonomy (GTDB): domain Bacteria; phylum Bacteroidota; class Bacteroidia; order Flavobacteriales; family Flavobacteriaceae; genus CG1-02-35-72. Next base: position 3,161 of record CAZMBM010000070.1, read on the forward strand.
CAGCAAGCTATTAAAGCCGGTGGTGTTTTGGTAAATAACAAGGCCGTAAAAGCCAATTATAAAGTTAAACCCAAAGATGATGTACGGGTTGTTTTGGCCCATCCACCTCACGAAAATTTATTGGTAGCCGAAGATATTCCACTAGATATTGTGTACGAAGACGAGGTTGTAATTGTGGTTGACAAACCTGCCGGTATGGTGGTCCATCCCGGACACGGCAACTACAGCGGTACTTTGGTAAACGGCCTTATCTACCATATAGAAAATTTACCTACAAATGTCAATGAACGCCCAGGATTAGTACACCGTATAGATAAAGATACCAGTGGTCTTTTGGTAGTGGCCAAAACCGAATTTGCCATGGCACACCTTTCTAAACAGTTCTTCGATCGGACTACCGAGCGTTTGTATTATGCTTTGGTTTGGGGTCATTTAAAAGAAGACGAAGGCACAATTACAGGAAACATAGGTCGCAGTTTAAAAAACCGCTTGCAAATGAGTGTTTTTCCCGAAGGTGATTTTGGTAAACACGCCGTAACGCATTATAAAGTTGTAGAGCGTTTTAGCTATGTCACTTTGGTGGAATGCAAGTTAGAAACAGGGCGTACCCATCAAATTCGTGCTCATTTTAAACATATTGGACACACTTTGTTTAACGACGAACGTTACGGTGGTAACGATATTTTAAAAGGCACCACTTTTACCAAATACAAGCAATTTGTTGACAATTGTTTTAAAATTTTACCACGCCAGGCTTTACATGCCAAAACCTTGGGTTTTACCCACCCTGTAACGGGTACATTTTTACAATTCGATTCTGAAATACCCCAAGATATGGCCGATTGCCTAGACAAATGGCGGGCATATACGGTGAATCAAAAAGGATAGGGTCACCATTTTAATATTTTTACAAATAAGCTGTTGGGATTGCTACTTAAAGCATTGTTGTCGTTTCATTACGAGTGCTTTGCGTAAATTATATAAAATATTTTTTGTGTGGTTGCACTTTAATTAATTTCTCAAATAGTTTTGTTGTTTTAACATTTCTAATTTCTCCAAATCTTTTTCCACTTATTTGTACCAATCCCAGATAGTCTAAAAATCTATCAAAAGTTCTGATAGAATACGCATTTGGTAAATTATCGGGAAAGTCAGAATTCGGATTGTTTTTAAAATCAAAAGCTTTGAGGTATTTTTTAGCATAGAAAAAAATATTTCTTTCTTTTTTTCCGTACTTATTTAGGAGTAATAATGTAAAACCAAAACCGGTTTGTCCAATTTCTTCATTTTCATAACCGTCAAAGTATGCCCAATTAAATTTGCTTGAAAAAATCATTAAGATATGTTTAAAAAGAAGAGGATTGTTGATAATTAATTTTTGTCCTTTTTTGGTTATACTCAAAATATTATTTCTTTTTTTGACAAGATCTGAAAGTTCTAATAAAATTCTAGTCAATCTTATAGTCTGTACCTGTTCTTCTTTATATAGTTTTGAAATTCCCGAGTCGATAAAATCATCTTTCAAATAACCTTGACTATATATTTCTGCTACCACCTTTGTTGGTAAATTACCTTTTTTGGTCAGTTTTAGACCATTATTTTCTTGAATAATTTTTAAAAGAAATTTTACCTGATTGAGCAAAGGAATTTTGAGATAATTAGAATTACTTATTTCCTGTATTTGCACAGGGCATTTCGCGCTGAAAAAGTCATATAGAATTATTTGCATTTCGTTAGGAGAATATCCTTCAAAATCATCAATTGGTCGATTGTTTTTATGTCTTATAGATTCTAAAACGTATTTTTCTATTTCATCCATATGTTATCAAAGATTATGCTATTATATGTTATGTAACAAAACACTAAATACAACTCAGGCGGGAAAGTGTGGTTCATTAGTCAATGCATTATCATCGGTGAGTATATGAGGCGTTGGGAATTTATAAACACCTAACATTCAATTTACTATACCGTTTGTTTATATTAATATTGCAAAATTATCTTTTTTGTTTTTCTTGTGTTATTAATTCTGTGTTTTCTCTTAGCTTACCTACAACTTATCATATCCCAACAAATATAACAAATTATTATCCTAAATTACAGAATAACAGTAGCTTTTAGCTTGTTTTTGTCGCTTAAAAAAATATCAATTTTAATTATAACTTTGTAGCCTTAAAATGCGTTTATGAAAATAGTTATATCACCCGCTAAGTCTTTAGATTACGAATCGCCTCTGCCAACCGACAGGTTTACACAACCCGCTTTTTTAAGTTATGCCGAAAAAATTCAAAAAACTCTTAAAAAGAAATCGGCCAAAGACCTCTCTGAATTGATGCATATTTCAGATAATTTAGGACGCTTAAACTACCAACGCAATCAAGAATGGCAATTACCTTTTACACCACAAAATGCCCGCCCCGCACTCTACGCTTTTAAAGGAACGGTTTACGAAGGGTTTAACGCTTACACTTTGCCTGCTGATAAAATAGACAGTATTCAAAACAAACTACGCATTCTGTCGGGCTTGTACGGTCTCTTAAAACCGCTTGATTTAATGCAACCTTACCGCTTAGAAATGGGTACCAAACTAAAATTGGGAACAAAAGAAAACCTCTATAAATTTTGGGGAGATACGCTTACCAAAGCCTTGCAAGCAGAAATGCAATCTGATGAAATTTTAATTAATCTGGCTAGTAACGAGTATTTTAAGGTTTTACAGCCAAAAGTATTACAGCGGACTATTGTAACACCTGTCTTTAAAGATTTTAGCAATGGTAAACTAAAAGTAGTAGCCTTCTTTGCCAAAAAAGCACGCGGTATGATGTTGCGGTTTATTATAGATAAAGACATAGATAATACCGAAGATTTAAAAGAATTCAATAGTGCCGGCTATGTGTTCGATGCCAATCTTTCTACAGAAAATCAGTGGGTTTTTACACGATAGTAAAAAAAACAATAAATTTTATCGGGTGTATCAAAAAACCTGTTACTTTTGTAGCTTCAAAACACGTTCATAAAAATTAATACTTATCAAGAAAGGTGGAGGGAATGGCCCTGCGAAACCTTAGCAACCCTTATTTATAAGAAGGTGCTAAATCCTGCTAACAACAGCGAGATAAGTCAGAAGAACCTAATATATCACCTCTTTTGACCTTTACCGTTGAAAGAGGTTTTTTTTTACCCCTTTCTTTCTTGATATTTTTTTACAGTTTAAAATTGCGTCAGTTTGAGTGCTTACACTTTGGTGTAATTGTATCGAAAACCAACAATTTTATTAGTACAACCCTACTCACGATACTACCCCGAACAAGTTTCGGAATAACTCGAATTGAAGGATTGTAAGAAATAGGATAATTAATCACAGCGTCAGTTTGAGTATTCCTTTTCGGTTTACCGGAATAGGAATGTGTAGAAAACAAGCGTGTAATAAAATAAAGAAAAAATGGAAATAAAACTAACAAAAACAAAAGCCCAATTTGAATTTACAGCCACCAACAATCAGGCAATACTGCCCATTTGTGCCTCACCTGTTTTGGGTGCGACACAAAACGGCTTTCGCCCGATGGAATTGATATTGGTAGGGCTGGCCTCTTGCTTATCTATTGATGTGCTCACTATTTTATATAAACAAAAACAAAGTATTGATAAATACCAAGTCACAGTGAGCGCCACCAGAAAACAAGTAGAACCACCCGTTTTTGAGGATATCACCGTCAGCCTTTATGTTTGGGGTAAGGTGAGCGATTTAAAACTTGGTAAAGCTCTAGAATTAACAAAAGAAAAATACTGCTCGGTGTACCATATTTTAAAACCCACCGCACAGATACAAACCCATTATTTTATAAATCATGACGACTAAAAAATTTGAAACACAGGCCATAAGAACGCAACTTGATAAAACAAGGTTTAAAGAACATGCCACGCCCTTATTTTTAACATCCAGCTTTACATTTGATTCGGCACAAGAAGGCGAAGCCCTGTTTAAAGGCGAAGCCGAAGGGCATATCTATTCGCGTTTTTCAAACCCAAACGTCGATGAATTTGTAAACAAATTGTGTTTACTTGAACAAACCCAAGCAGGTGTAGCCACAGCCACAGGTATGGCGGCAGTGTTTACCACTTTTGCCGCTTTGTTAAAATCTGGAGATCATATTGTGGCCTCAAAAGCTATTTTTGGCAATTCGCTGTATATCATTCAGTCTATTTTACCCAATTACGGCATCAGTCATACCTTAGTTGATATTGCCGATAATACGGCTTGGCAAAAAGCGGTGACACAAAACACCAAGTTACTGTATGTAGAAAGTCCGTCAAACCCAACGCTTAAAATGGCTGATTTATCTTTTTTAGGGAATTTGGCTCAAGCCGAAAAACTGATTTTTTGTATCGACAATTGCTTTGCGACGCCTTATTTACAACAACCCGTAAAATTTGGGGCACATGTGATAATTCACTCAGCTACAAAATACATAGATGGTCAAGGACGTGTATTGGGTGGGGCTATTTTAGGGGATAAAAAATATGTCGATTTGTGTTACGATTTTATCCGCCGTACCGGTGCCAGTCTCTCGCCGTTTAATGCGTGGGTCTTGTCAAAATCGCTCGAAACTTTGGCTTTGCGGATGGACAGACATTGCGAGAATGCCGAAAAGGTATTTAATTATTTGGCGCATCACGGTGAAATTAAAAGGCTTTTTTATCCTTTCGATAAAGGCAATCCACAATACAATTTGGCTAAAAAACAGATGGTCTTAGGGGGTGGTTTGGTAGGATGTGAGTTAAAAGGCGGCAAGGCCCGCGGTACCCGTTTTTTAAACACCTTAAAATTGCATTCGCTTACCGCTAATTTGGGCGATACCCGCAGTATAGCCACACATCCAGCTTCTACAACCCATTCTAAATTGAGTAAAGAACAACAACTTGAACAAGGTATTACCCCCGGATTTATCCGCTTCTCTGTTGGCTTAGAACATATAGATGATATTTTAAAAGACATAAAACAAGCCCTTGAAAAATCGAAATGAAAAATAAATATTACAACATAAAAAATTTTCCGTTTGAGTCGGGGAGCGTTTGGCCTGAACTCACAATAGCTTACCAAACCTTTGGTACATTAAATACCGACAAGAGTAATGTGGTATGGGTTTTTCACGCCCTGAGTGCCAATGCCAATGTGTTAGACTGGTGGCCGGGTTTGTTTGGCGAAAACGATTATTTTAATCCTAATGACTATTTTATTGTTTGTGCCAATGTTATCGGCTCACCTTATGGCAGCAGTGCACCAACCGATTTAAATTTTCCGTTTTTTACCGTTCGCGATGTGGTTAAATCTCAACTTATTTTAGCCGATTATCTTAAAATAAATAAGATTCAAGTAGCCATAGGCGGCTCTTTTGGAGGCAATCAGGCGCTTGAGTTTGCTTATAGTTTTAAAGGTCCTATAGACAGTTTAATCTTATTGGTGTCTAGCGCTTTAGAATCGGCTTGGGGCAAAGCCATTCACCAAGCACAGCGTATGGCACTAGAAGCCGACAGCACTTTTGGGAAAAAAGACGGTGGTAAAAAGGGCGTTAAAGCCGCCCGAGCTATTGCCATGTTAACCTATCGTACTTCAGAGGCCTTTATAAAAACACAAACCGATGACGATGACAGCTTAGAAAACTATAAAGCGTCTTCCTACATTCAGTATCAAGGCGATAAATTTGAAAAGAGATTCAACGCCCTGTCTTATTATTATCTGAGTAAATGTCTCGATAGTCATCATATTGGTCGGGGTAGAGGAGGTGTAGAAAAAGCCTTGTCCTTGATCAAAATTAAAACCCTGCTTATAGGTATTGATACCGATATGTTGATTACACCCAATCAGCAAAAATTTATGCTTAAGCATATGCCACAAGCTACCTATAAAGAAATCCATTCAGACTTTGGTCACGATGGTTTTTTAATAGAAACTAAAACCATCAGCAAATGTGTTGGCAATTTTTTAGCATCACTAAGGTCACTTCAGTCAGCCTAATACGATTGTTGCTTAAGGTTTTGCCCTCATTAAATCTATGGTAATCACATAGAATCAGTGTCATGTTTTAATAGTTTAATGGCTCTCATTCGTTAGTATAATCTAGGTACTTTTGTTGTAAAGTGCTTCAATTTTGTAGTCTTACTAAGCATGAATTTCTGCCACTATGTCATTTTTTATAATTGATTTATGACATTTTTCTGTATTTAATGTGATGGCATAAAGATTGTCATTAACAGAATCAGTAAAAAACAGAATTAGAAATTAAAAAATAAATTATAAAATTATGAGTAAAATAATAGGAATTGACTTAGGTACAACCAACTCTTGCGTTGCTGTTATGGAAGGTAATGAGCCTGTGGTTATACCTAACGCAGAAGGAAAAAGAACAACCCCTTCGATAATTGGTTTTATAGATGGGGGTGAACGTAAAATTGGCGATCCGGCCAAACGTCAAGCCATTACAAACCCTACAAAGACAATATCTTCTATAAAACGTTTTATGGGGAACAAGTTTTCTGAAGATAAAGAAGAAATTGCACGCGTTCCCTACAAAGTGGTAAAAGGCGATAACGATACGCCTCGTGTAGATATTGATGGCAGATTGTACACACCTCAAGAAATATCAGCAATGGTGTTACAAAAAATGAAAAAAACAGCCGAAGATTATTTGGGTCAAGATGTGACCGAAGCCGTAATTACAGTACCTGCTTATTTTAATGATGCCCAACGTCAGGCGACCAAAGAAGCCGGTGAAATTGCAGGATTAAAGGTTAGTCGAATTATTAACGAGCCTACAGCTGCGGCTTTAGCTTATGGTATCGATAAAAAGGGAAAAGACGAAAAAATTGCCGTGTACGATTTAGGAGGCGGTACTTTTGATATCTCAATTCTCGAAGTAGGCGATGGCGTTTTCGAAGTTTTATCAACCAATGGTGATACCCATTTAGGAGGTGATGATTTTGACCAAGTTATAATTAACTGGTTGGCCGAAGAGTTTAACAAAGCCGAAGGTATAGATTTACGCAAAGACCCTATGGCTCTACAACGCTTAAAAGAAGCGGCCGAAAAAGCCAAGATAGAATTATCGTCTAGTACACAAACCGAAATCAATTTACCATATGTTACCGCTACAGCCAGCGGTCCTAAACACTTGGTAAAAACTTTGTCGCGTGCTAAATTCGAACAATTGTCAGAAAGCTTAATTAAACGTTCTATGGAGCCTGTTAAAAAAGCTTTACAAGATGCCGATTTAAGTACAAGCGATATTGACGAAGTTATTTTGGTAGGGGGCTCAACCCGTATGCCGGTTATTCAAGAAGAAGTTAAAAAATTCTTTGGAAAAGACCCACATAAAGGGGTAAATCCCGATGAAGTAGTAGCCATTGGCGCTGCTATTCAAGGCGGTGTTTTAACCGGCGATGTAAAAGATGTCTTGTTACTTGATGTAACCCCATTATCTTTAGGTATAGAAACTATGGGTAACGTGATGACTAAATTAATTGAAGCCAACACAACCATCCCAACCAAAAAATCACAAATTTTTTCTACAGCGGTTGATAACCAGCCATCTGTTGAGATTCATGTGTTGCAAGGCGAGCGTGCTATGGCTAAAGACAATAAAACCATTGGTAAATTCCATTTAGACGGACTACCACCGGCCCAAAGAGGGGTCCCTCAAATTGAAGTAACTTTTGATATTGACGCCAACGGAATTATTAAAGTGTCGGCTTTAGATAAAGCGACTAACAAATCGCAAGAAATTCGTATCGAAGCCTCATCCGGTTTAACCGAAGAAGAAATCAAAAAGATGAAAGCCGAAGCCGAAGCCAATGCCGAAGCCGATAAAAAGGCTAAAGAAACAGCCGATAAAATTAACGGTGCCGATGCGATGATTTTCCAAACAGAAAAACAATTAAAAGAGTTTGGTGATAAATTATCTGATGATAAGAAAAAGCCTATTGAAGACGCTTTGGTTGAGTTGAAAAAAGCCCACGAATCTAAAGACATTGCCCAAATTGATGGCGCTATGGAAAAGATAAACGAAGCGTGGAAAAATGCCTCAGAAGAGATGTATAAAGCTCAAGGGGGTGCCGATGCTGCCGGTGCACAGCAACAAACCCAACAAGCAGAACCGGCCGGTAAAGCAGATGACGCTGTTGAAGATGTTGACTTTGAAGAAGTAAAATAATTTACCTTTTTTCATAAATAAAA
>CAZMBM010000071.1:0-10963 GCA_964564475.1 uncultured Flavobacteriaceae bacterium
CTTCTCTACACCGTTAATTATTTCTTGAAGTGTTAGTTTAACACGTATCCTCAAATTACTGCCTTTTACTCTGGCAGAATGGTGTCCGCCACCAAATCCGCCGCTAAAACTGCCTGAGCCACCAAAGGCACCGCCAAAAATATCACCAAAATGGCTGAATATGTCTTCCATATTCATACCACCGCCACTAAAACCACCATTACCCTCAAAGGCTTGATGACCAAATTGGTCGTAACGCGCTTTTTTATCGGGGTTACTTAAAACCTCATACGCTTCGGCAGCCTCTTTAAAATTGGCCTCGGCCGTAGCATCACCCGGATTTTTATCGGGATGGTATTTTATGGCTTTTTTACGATAGGCTTTTTTTATTTCTTGTGCACTTGCCGAACGTGATACGCCTAGAACCTCATAATAATCTTTTTTCATAAATGACTTTTATTTATTTAGGACAATTGATTACTGACCAATGACCACTTTAGCGTATCGTATAACTTTGTCGTTTAATTTATAACCTTTCTCTATCACGTCAATGACTTTACCTTTTAGCTTTTTTGAAGGGGCCGGAATTTGTGTAATCGCTTCTTGAAAATCTACGTCAAAAGTATCACCTTGTTTAACAGCTATACGCTTTAGACCTTTTTGTTCTAATGTGCTGTTAAACTTATTATAAATAAGATTAATCCCCTCTAAAACATGGTCGTCTGCCGATTTTTTAAGTTCGACGAGTCCTCTGTCAAAATCATCGAGAATAGGCAATAAGGCTATCATTAATTCTTGATTGGCAGTACTGTAAAGTTCAATACGTTCGCGGGTTGTACGTTTTTTGTAATTTTCAAATTCGGCAAAGAGTCTTAAAAACTTATCTTTTTCTTGTTGTAACGCCTCTTTTAACTCTTTCTCAACGTCCTTTTTTGCAGGCTTTGTTGTCTTTTTTGCTTTAGGCTCTTGTTCAGTATTTTTTGTATTTTTTTTACTCATAGTTTCTGTATTCATAAATCTTACGCATGCTTTAGCAATTTTTTTGCCAATTACATATAAATGTCAAAATGTCACAGTGATTTGCAATGCTAAAATATTTGTTACAGTACAAAATATTTAATCTATACGTGTAATTTTAGCACCAATGGCTTGTAAGCGCTTATCAATGGCTTCATAACCCCTATCTATTTGTTCAATATTGTGGATTGTACTTGTACCTTCAGCCGAAAGGGCTGCTATAAGCAACGAAATACCCGCACGAATATCCGGCGAAGTCATAGTAGTTGCTTTTAATTGGGATTCGTGATTCATACCGATTACCGTAGCACGATGCGGATCGCATAAAATAACTTTAGCGCCCATATCTATAAGCTTATCGACAAAAAACAAACGGCTTTCAAACATTTTTTGATGGATGAGGACACTTCCTTTTGCCTGAGTGGCTATAACCAAAATTACACTCAACAAATCGGGCGTAAATCCGGGCCAAGGGGCATCCGACACCGTTAATATAGAACCGTCTATAAAATTTTGTATTTCGTAACTTTCTTGCGCCGGAATAAAAATATCATCGCCCACTCTCTCCAGTTTTATACCCATCTTTTCGAAAACACGCGGAATTAAACCTAAGTTCTCCCAGCTAACATTTTTAATGGTTAAAGCCGATTTTGTCATAGCGGCCATACCTATCCAACTGCCAATTTCTATCATATCGGGCAAAACGGTATGGGTACATCCTTTTAAATATTTAACACCTTTAACGATTAGCATATTTGAGCCAATGCCTTCAATCTTAGCCCCCATACTTACCAACATTTTACAGAGCTGTTGCAAATAAGGTTCACAGGCGGCATTGTAAATAGTGGTTGTGCCTGTTGCTAATACTGCGGCCATTACAATATTGGCTGTGCCGGTTACCGAGGCTTCATCAAGCAACATATATGTTCCTTTGAGTTCTTTGGCTTCTACACCATAAAAATATTCTGAAGCATTGTATCTAAAAGTAGCTCCTAATTTAATGAAACCCTCAAAATGTGTGTCGAGACGACGACGTCCTATTTTATCGCCGCCCGGTCTTGGGATGTAACCTTTTCCGAAACGTGCCAAAAGCGGTCCGACAATCATAATAGACCCCCTTAAACCACTGCCCTCTGTTTTAAATGCTTCAGATTCTAAATAGCTCAAATCTATGTCATCGGCTTTAAAACTGTAACTGTTCGCATCTAGTTGGTTTACTTTAACACCTAAATTTCGCAGTATTTGAATAAGTTTATTAACATCTCTAATATTGGGTATATTATTAATTACAACCTCTTCGGGTGTTAACAAAACAGCACAGAGAATCTGCAAGGTTTCGTTCTTTGCGCCTTGTGGCGTAATTTTGCCATATAATTTGTGACCGCCTTCTATCTTAAATGTCGCCATTTATTTACTAACGTTTTTTGTAACGTTGATTTTTTGTGTTTTTAGAATTCTTATTATTGTGCTTGTTAACAACACGCTTACGGATAAGTTTTGAACTGTCTGATAGTATTTCATCAGATGATTTGATGTCTATTTTACCTCCCGATAACTCTCTTAAATGTTGAAAAATTACATCATCTTCTACGGTATCTTTATTCCAATTGAGATAACATTTTTTCATATGATTGGCTATGGTATAAATTAAAGCCTCTTTTAGTTCGCCGTCCTCCCAACTATTAGCCGTATCAATCATAATTTGAATGTTGTTGCCGTAAAAACGGTATTTAGAGGCCGACTTGGGATAGGCTAAAGCAGCCGGTTTTTCTTCAAAATGCTCTTTTGTTGGCAAAGTAAAAGGTGAATCTACATCTAAATTAAACTTGGCCATAATAAAAAGTTGATCCCATAATTTATGTTTAAAATCGGGCACGTCTCTTAAGTGTGGCTGTAGATTTCCCATAACCTCTATAATAGCTTTGGCCATTTTATTGCGTTCTTCTTTAGTGGGTAAGGCTATGCAATGATCTACTAATTTTTGTATATGACGCCCATATTCGGGTATGATTAAATGCGGGCGTTCTGAGTTGTATTCTAGTTTAAATTCCATCTGTGGATAAGTGTTATTTTTCTTTGTGATAGGGCTCTTATAAAGGTTTGCAAATTAGTACTTTTAATTCTATTTTACAACGAAAGTATCAGCCTATTATTTTTAACTTGGCAAATTTTAACAGTAGTTTTTTTACCCCTGCGTTTTCAAAATCTATTTCGGCTTTAATATTGGCGCCAACCCCCTCTAAATGTTTTACTTCACCCACACCAAAACGCGCATGTTCTACACTGTTACCCACGCGTAATTTGGTGTCGAATAAATTGGTAATTACCGGTGTTGCTGTCTCAACCTTTTTTAAATGTTTGGGAATAAGCAAAGGTTTTGGTTTAGACGGCGCCGGTTTAGCTGGTTTTTTATAGGTAAAATTCTTTTTATTTTGCCAGTGTTGATAGGGCTTTGCTGTGTCAAAAACATTAGACAAATCGCCACTGTTTTTGGACTTGGATTTGGCAATAACCTTAATATATTTATCGTCTAACTCTTCTAAAAAACGGCTGGGTTCTGCATCTACCAATTTACCCCAACGGTAACGGGTTTGTGCCAAAGATAAAAAAGCGGCTTTTTCGGCACGAGTCAGGGCCACATAAAATAAACGACGCTCTTCTTCCAATTCGGCACGCGTATTCATACTCATAGCCGATGGAAACAGGTTTTCTTCTAATCCTACAATAAAAACATACGGAAATTCAAGTCCTTTGGCGGCATGAATTGTCATTAGCGATACGGCTTCAGCATTTTCTTTTTTATCGTTATCAAAATCGGTAGCCAAAGCCACATCTTCTAAAAAAGCCGTCAGAGAAGTGTCTAAATTTTCTTCGGTTTGTTTTTCAATAAAATCGTTTATACCATTGAGTAATTCTTGAATATTCTCAATTCTACTTATACCTTCGGGTGTATCGTCTTTACCGAGTTCTTTGAGCAAATGAACTTGCTTTATAACATGTTGAGCTGTATCGTAGGCGTTGTGTTCTTGTGCAAAAATTTGAAAACTCTGTAACATCGTTATAAAATTTTGCAATTTTATCTTGGTTCCTGTATTTATGTTGATGTTTACCTTGTCTAAATTTTCGAGAATGGTAAAAACAGGTCGTTTATAATGATTGGCCGTAACAACTAATTTTTCTATTGTGGTTTGGCCAATGCCCCTTGCCGGATAGTTTATGATACGCTTTAAAGCTTCTTCGTCTTTTGGATTGACGAGCAGTCTTAAATAAGACAGGGCGTCCTTTACTTCTTTGCGTTGGTAAAAAGATAGTCCGCCATAAATGCGATACGAAATATCCTTTTTACGCAAGGCGTCCTCTATGGCACGTGATTGCGCATTGGTACGGTATAAAACAGCAAAATCGGTATTTTTAGCCTGTTTTTGCATGCTAATGTCGAATATGGTATCGGCCACATAACGACCTTCTTCGCCATCTGTAAAAGTGTGTTTAACAGTAACCTTATCACCGTCGGTATTAGCCGTCCAAATATCTTTATCTAACTTCGCCCTATTGTTTTTAATAACGCTATTGGCCGCCTGAACTATGTTTTTGGTAGAGCGGTAATTTTGTTCGAGTTTATAAATTTTAACGTCCTCGAAATGGCGTTGAAAATTTAAAATATTGTTTATGTTAGCCCCTCTAAAAGCGTAAATACTTTGAGAATCGTCGCCCACAACGCAGATATTTTGAAAACGGTCTGCCAAGGCTTTGACAATTAAATATTGTGAGTGGTTGGTATCTTGATACTCATCTACCAAAATGTATCGAAACTTATTTTGATACTTGGCCAAAACTTCGGGGTGTTGTGATAATAACTGATTGGTACGCAATAACAAATCATCAAAATCCATCACACCGGCTTTAAAACAACGCTCGACATAATTGTTGTAAATCTCCCCTATTTTAGGACGGCTGGCTTGCTTATCGGCTTCTTGTAAATCGGCGCTGTTATTATAGGCTTTAACGGTTATGAGGCTGTTTTTAAATTGCGAAATACGGTTGAGCACTTGTTTGGCTTTATACCTGTCTTTATCCAACTGCATTTCTTTAATAATGCTCGTTAAAAGTCTTACCGAATCTTGCGTGTCGTAGATAGTAAAATTAGAAGGAAAACCCAATTTATTTGCTTCAGAACGCAAAATACGGGCAAAGACCGCATGAAAAGTTCCCATCCATAAGTTTTTAGCTTCACTGTCGCCCACTATTTGAGCGATACGCTTTTTCATTTCGCGTGCGGCCTTATTGGTAAAAGTCAGCGCCAAAATATTAAAGGGGTCTATCCCTTGTTGCATAAGATGTGCTATGCGATAAGTCAGCACGCGTGTTTTACCAGAGCCGGCACCGGCTACTATAATCATAGCCCCGTCTTTATGCAATACAGCTTGTTTTTGTACTTCGTTAAGGTTGTTTAAATAGCCTGTTTTCACACGATTTTTAAAGCGATAAAAGTACAACCAAGTTTAGATTTTTACAATAAAAGTTATCGACAAATTTTAGTACATTTGTGCGCGATTAACAAGACGCCGTTTTAGGTATCTGTTACACACACATTAATAAATTATGGAAGAGAAAAAATTTGATATTAACTCACTTATAGGTTTTGTTTTATTAGGAGCTATTATGATTTGGTGGATGTACACCAATCAACCCTCTGAAGCCGAAAAAGCCCAACAACAAAAAGCCCAAGATTCTATTGCCGCAATAAAAAAACAAGTCCCGCTTAAAACAGACAGCGCTACAAAAAATTTAACTGTAATACCCGATTCTATTGGCTTGGCAAAAGCGAAAACGCTTTTAGGTGCTTTTGGCTACTCGGCCAGTCTGCCAAGTGCCCGAGATAACGAAAGTATTTTAGAAAACGATGTGTTGCGTATTAAAGTAGCCAATAAAGGCGGACAAATAACCGAAGTTCTATTAAAAAAATATACAAATTACAAAGACAAACCGGTCTATTTGATAAAAAATAATAATGCCCAGTTTAATATTGGTTTTACCACGACAGATCATCGCAATCTCAACACAAAAAATCTTTATTTTGAACCCAGTTTGAGTAAAAGAGACGGTAGCACAATACTGTCTATGAAACTCAAAACATCTGAAAATAGTTATTTAGAATATAGGTACGAGTTGTTTAAAGATAATTATATGTTGAATTTTAGTATAAATTCAAACGGATTAGAAAATGCTGTAAACACCACTACACCTCTCAATTTAAATTGGCAAATAAAAACACTCAGACAAGAAAAAAGTGTAAAATACGAAAACCAATATACCACTTTACACTACGCCTTTGACAATGGCGAATTTGATTATTTAAATGCCGCTGCGAAAAACAAACAAGAAGAAATAACCAATGTCAATTGGATAGGTTTTAAACAGCAGTTTTTTACATCGGTTTTAGTAGCTGATACTCCTTTGGCGCGCGCCACTCTTATTTCAAATAATCTGGTTGACGATGTTGAGATAGATACTGTTTTTACCAAAGTTATGACAGCAAAAATACCTTTGGCTTTTAAAAATAATCGTTTAAACTACGATCTTAAAATGTATTACGGGCCAACCGATTACAACATTTTAAAATCTTATGAAGGTAAAGGACTCGAAAATATTGTCAATCTTGGTTGGGGTATTTTCGGATGGATAAACAAATACTTATTTATCCCGTTTTTTAATTTCTTAAAAGGTTATGTCGGCAACTACGGCATCATCATTATATTAATGACCATTTTTGTACGGATATTGATGTCGCCTTTAGTTTACAAATCATATTTGTCGAGTGCCAAAATGAAGGTTTTGCGTCCTGAAATGCAAGAACTCAACGAAAAATTTAAAGGCAAAGAAAACGCCATGAAACGTCAACAGGCCACTATGGCTTTACAGAGTAAGGCAGGTGTAAATCCTATGGCCGGCTGTATTCCTGCCCTTTTGCAAATGCCTGTGTTTTTTGCTCTGTTCCGTTTCTTCCCTTCAGCTATAGATTTACGTCATCAAGGCTTTTTATGGGCGACGGATTTATCGTCTTACGATGAAGTTATAAATCTACCTTTTAATATTCCGTTGTATGGTAGCCATGTAAGTTTATTTCCTATTTTGGCATCTATCGCCATATTCTTTTATATGCAAATGACGCAAAGTCAGCAAATGAATATGCAACCGCCTACACAAGAAGGTATGCCCGATATGACAAAGATGATGAAGTATATGATGTACCTCTCTCCTTTAATGATGTTGGTTTTCTTTAACAACTATGGCAGTGGATTAAGTTTGTATTATTTTGTATCAAACCTGCTTACCATTTCAATAATGTTTGTTATTAAAAATTATATAATAGACGAAGATAAAATACACGCTCAAATTCAAGAAAACAAAAAGAAACCTAAAAAACAGAGTAAGTTTAGAGCCAAAATAAGCGAAGCTATGAAACAGGCTCAAGAACAGCAAGAACGCAAAAAAAGACGTTAACTCTTTTATATTTAAATTTTTAAAACAAGCCGCTTAATAGTTAGACCTATTATGCGGCTTGTTTTTTATCATATTTTTGACAAATGTTAAAGCTTAAATCTGCGTGATTTTTTAAGAAAATAAAACTTGCCAAAGTCAATTATTTTGTTAGATTTGCTTAGTCTATTTAAAATTAATTAAAAGAGAGATACCCATGGCAGAAAAAGATTATATAGAACAAGAAGAGATTTTCTCACAAGTGCTACGCGCCGGAAGACGCACCTATTTTTTTGATGTACGAGCTACCAAAGCAGGCGATTTTTATCTAACCATTACCGAAAGTAAAAAATTTACACATGAAGATGGTTCATTTCACTACAAAAAACACAAAGTTTATTTGTACAAGGAAGATTTTCAAGAATTTAGTGACATGTTAAACAAGGCTACGAGCTTTATAATAGATCAGAAAGGTGAAGAAGTTATTTCTGAACGCCATCAAAAAGATTTTAAAAAACCTTCTGAAGAAACGCAAGAAACAGCCTCAGCCCCTGTTGACGAAGCACCTTCTTCAGAAAGTTTTACCGATGTAAAATTTGAAGATATTTAAAAAAACCTTAATTTATTGTTAAAGTAAACCGCTTCTATACTTTAGTAGCGGTTTTTTTTTACCTTTACTTTTCTTTATTAACCTAACCCTATGAAAAATTTTATTACAGTTGCTGTTGCCTTGCTTTTTTTGCAAAGTTATGCCCAGAAAAAAGTTGATTTATCCTATTATTTACCTTCAAATACTTCTTACAACAAAGCCATTCCAACTCCCGAAAGTGTCCTTGGTTTTCAGGTAGGAAAATGGCATGTCAGCCATGACAAATTGGTACAATATATGTACGCTTTGGCCAAAAGTTCAGACCGCGTTACCATAGAAAATCGTGGGACAACTTATGAGGGACGTCCTTTATTATTGCTAACAATTACCTCTCCTAAAAACCATCAAAATCTAACTCAGATTAAGAAAAACCACGTAGCTTTAACCGATCCGACCCTATCACATAATCTGGATGTTAAAAACATGCCTTTGGTTGTGTATCAAGGCTATTCTATCCATGGCAATGAGGCCAGTGGTGCCAATGCCGGCTTGTTAATTGCCTATTACTTGGCTGCCGCCCAAGGCGATTATATAGATAATTTGTTAGGCAAAACCGTTATTTTGTTCGACCCCTCTTATAATCCGGATGGTTTGCAACGCTTTTCTAGTTGGGTGAACATGTATAAAAGTCAACACCTTGTCTCAGACAATAACGATCGCGAATTTGACGAAGCATGGCCGGGAGGACGTACCAATCACTATTGGTTTGATATGAACCGTGATTGGTTGGTAACACAGTTGCCCGAATCGCAAGCCCGTATTAAAACATATCAAAGTTGGTATCCTAACATTTTGACCGACCATCACGAAATGGGTACAAACGGTACTTACTTTTTTCAGCCCGGTATCCCATCGCGTACACATCCTTTAACACCTAAATTAAATCAGATTTTAACCAAAAAAATTGCTACTTATCACGCTAAAGCAATGGATAAAATAGGCTCATTATATTACAGCGAAGAGAGTTTTGACGATTTTTATTACGGTAAAGGCTCTACTTATCCCGATATTAACGGCGGTATTGGTATTTTATTTGAACAAGCCAGTGCCCGAGGTCATGCCCAAGAAAGCGATAATGGTATTTTGACTTTTCCATTCGCCATTAGAAACCATGTAACCACTGCCCTTTCTACATTAGAAGCCGGCTTACATTTGCACGATGACATTTTAAATTACCAACGCCGATTTTACATTAATGCCCGAAACGAGGCCCGCAGGTCTAAACAAAAAGCCATTGTTGTAGGCAGTACCAAAGACCCCAACAAAATTTACCAATTTGCCAAAATGCTCGAACGGCAACACATACGCTATAACAGTCTTATAAAAAGCACTTCTCTTAACGGAAAACGGTATGATAAAGAAACGAGTATCGTCGTTCCTTTAGAACAAAAGAATTACCGTATGATTAAGGCTATGTTCGAAAAAAGAACACATTTTAAGGATAGTTTATTTTATGACGTTTCGGCGTGGACTTTGCCTTTAGCTTTCAACCTAAATTACGCTTATACAACAAGTACTGCCAATCTGGGAGCCAGTATAAACAATATGGCATTTAAGAAAGGTGTTTTGAGTGCTAAAAGCAACTATGCTTATATTTTTGAATGGCATAATTATCTGGCGCCCCGTGTTTTGCAAGCCGTATTAAAAAAAGGCTTACGTGCCAAAGTAGCTTTAAAACCTTTCAATTTAAACGGTAAAACTTTTGATTATGGCAGTATTATGATACCCGTTCAAAATCAAAAATTAAATACCGAAGAAATAGCCGATTTTTTCAAAAAAATTGCCTCACGCACGGGTGTCAATATTACGGCAGAAAATACAGGGTTAACAGAGGGAATTGATTTAGGCAGCCCTAATTTTAGACCCTTAAAAGTAGCCAAAGTAGCCGTTTTGGTAGGTAATGGCATTGCCAGTTACGATGCCGGCGAAATATGGCACTTATTTGACACGCGCTATCATATGCGTCTTACAAAATTAGATGCCAATAATTTAAAAAATTATGACTTAAGTAAATACACCAGTATCATTGTACCCAATACTTATGGCGATTTACCTAAACCATCGGCTACAGCTTTAAAAGATTTTGCCAAAAATGGCGGTGTGCTTATAGGCTATAGGAACGCTGTTAAATGGATGGCAAAAACCGGATTGATAAAATTAGACTTCAAAAAATCGAAACCCTTAACTAAAAATATAACTTTTGAACAACGTCGTAATTTTAAAGGTGCTCAGGTTATTGGTGGGGCTATTTTCGACGCTAAATTAGATTTATCGCATCCTGTTAATTTTGGTTACACTAACAATCATTTGGCTTTATTTAGAAATACAACAGTATTTATTAAACCCGATACGACCAATTATGTCAACCCTATTCAGTACACAAATCATCCTCTTTTAAGTGGTTACATCTCAAAAGAAAATTTAAAAACCATAGCCAACACCATTCCGTTTAAAGTGAGTAAATTAGGTAAAGGGCGTGTAATTGTATTTACAGATAACACCAACTTTAGAGCCTTTTGGTACGGTACTAATAAATTATTGATGAATGCTGTTTTCTTTGGTAAAATGATGTAACAAATTATATTAAATTTAAAAAACCGATTAATATTCAGTCTATATTAATCGGTTTTTTTTATGCTTAATACAAGATATCTTAAAACTAATATATCTTGTAATATGTTCTTTATTTGGCATTCTCAATATTATTCTATAATTTAAGCCTCTGAAAGTCATAAAGTTTAAAAATATTTACTGTTTATTTTACGACTTTTTAGCTACTAACTAAAAACTAAAATTGTGAAAAAAATCGGCTTAAGCCTTATGGCTGTTCTGCTGTTT
>CAZMBM010000072.1:0-10807 GCA_964564475.1 uncultured Flavobacteriaceae bacterium
AATGCGCCTTTTAAATTAGATACCAAACGCCTTAAAAAGGTACTAAAAACAGCCGCTAAAAATGCCGGTTGGGGTAAAAAATTGCCAAAAGGACACGGTATGGGATTGGCGGTACATTACAGTTTTTATACATATGTAGCTTCGGTAATAGAAGTATCGGTCATTAATAATAAGTTAAAGGTCTTGAATATACACACCGCCCTAGATTGTGGTCGTGTGGTGAATAAAAATACGGTTTTATCTCAGTTTGAAGGTGCGGCTATTTTTGGTTTATCGCTCAGTTATTACGGAAAGATAACCGCCAAAGACGGTGCTATTGAACAAAGTAACTTTGACGATTACCGCCTGTTGCGTATGCCCGATGTACCCAATATAGAGGTGACAATTGTAGAGAGTAGTGAGAAAGCTACGGGTGTGGGCGAGCCGGGGGTACCCGTTATTGCTCCGGCTTTAATCAATGCCATTTATCAGGCTACCGGAAAACGCTACCGCAAGTTACCTTTAAGTGATTTTGATTTGGTCTAAAAGATGCTACAAAACTGTATAGCTATTATTTTGGCAGGAGGGAAGTCACAACGCATGGGGCAAGCAAAAGGCTTACTGCTTTATAAAGGGGATTTTTGGATTTTAGAGCATTTAAAACGCCTTAAATCTGTGGGTATCACTAGAGTTTTAATTGGTTTAGGCTTTGATGCAGAACTTTATTATAAAGCCATTCCAAAATTAGAATTAGCTTTAAATAAATATATCAATTATAACGGTATCCAATTGAAAGTTGTTCAGAATATGACCCCACAATTAGGAGCCTTTTCCACCCTTAAAAATGTTTTAAAAGGGGAATATAAAATAAATGACGCTTTAATTTGTCCGATTGATGTTCCTGTTTTAAAGACATCAGAACTAAAAAAGCTCATTGCAACAAAAGCCAAAATAGTAAAGCCTGTTTATAAAAATAAAAGCGGACACCCGATAAAAATCAATACTACATTTGCAGAACACTTGTTAAAGCAACCAAACACAAGTCGATTAGACAGTCTCATTTCAAAAGAACCTAAAAAAAATATTTTTAAAATGAATTGTATAGATAATCAAGTCGTTATGAATTTAAACACTCCTTTAGATTGGAAAAAATATACAGATGCTTTACCTTTAACTCAAAAATATACAGCTCATGAAAACTAACATTTTATTACCGATTTTTTGTTTCTTCATTTTAGGATTAAGTGCTCAAAAAATTAACAAGACCAAAAAACAGATTATAGCTACGGTCGATACACATGCTCAAGAACTCATTACATTGAGTGATAAAATTTGGCAGTATGCCGAAACAGCTTTAGCAGAATCGAATTCATCAAAACTTTTGGCCGATTATGCCGAAGCGCAAGGTTTTAAAGTAGAAAGAGGTGTGGCAGGTATGCCCACAGCCTTTATAGCTTCGTATGGTTCGGGAAGTCCTGTTATTGGTGTTTTGGGAGAGTTTGATGCTTTACCGGGTTTGTCACAAAAAGCATCGCCGTCAAAAGAAGCTTTAAGTTTGGGGAAACCGGGTCACGGTTGCGGCCATAATATGTTTGGTGCGGGCAGTTTAGGAGCCGCTTTAGCCCTTAAAGAAATGATTCAGAAAGGTAAGATCAAGGGCACTATTCGCTTTTACGGTACCCCTGCCGAGGAAACCATTGGCGGTAAAATTTATATGGCACGTGCCGGTTTGTTTGACGATTTAGATGCGAGTTTAACCTGGCATCCGGGCACTAATATCATTGCCAGTACCAAAAGTTCACTAGCCTTAATCGACTTTCGCGTCCGTTTTTACGGAAAAACGGCCCATGCGGCGCTTGATCCTTGGGATGGTGCCAGTGCTGTTGACGCTATGGAGTTATATACCACAGCCATCAATTACCAACGCGAACACGTTAAACCCGATGTAAGAATACATTATTTGATGGAAAATGCGGGTAGTGTGGTAAATGTAGTCCCCGATTACGCCGTGATATGGACACGTATTCGCGCTAACGATAAAGTAGGTGTTGATTTGGTTTACGATAAGGTAAAAAAAATGGCTCAAGGGGCAGCTCTTATGACAGGAACGACTTATAAAATAGAGTTAATATCGGGTATGTACAATATGTTGGTAAACAGGGCAGGGGCACAGGTACTTGAAAATAATTTAGAACTTTTAGGCCCCATAAATTACACGGCAGAAGAGACCGCTTTTGGGAAAGCAGTTCAAAAGGCATTAGGTAAAGCCCAAACAGGAATGGATGCCACAATTAAACCCTTATTACCTACAGAGCCGTATTCACCGCGTGCTTCGACAGACGTAGGAGATATCAGCTGGATAGTACCGCAAATTAATTTATCGGTCACCACAGCCCCGCAAGGCACGCCTTGGCATTCTTGGGCAGTAGTAGCTTGTGGCGGCATGAGCATAGGTCGTAAAAGTGTGCCCTATGCGGCCAAAGCTTTGGCGTTGACGATGTACGATTTGTTTACCAATGCGGGTTTACTTAAAAAAATGCATACCGAATTCAAAAAGCGCAAAGGGAATGATGTCTATAAGGCAATGATACCTGCCGGACCGCCCCCAATTCCACAAAATTAAGTGGCTAAAAACATCTTCTTTAATTATTAACGTTGTTGCTAAAGTTAACTTAACTAGCTCTAAAACAAATGTAAACAGGTAAACTATGGTTTTTTAAATGCACAACAGGTTGCTTGATATATTTTTGAAGTGATTCGTTAAACCGCTTCGTATTTTTTAAACGAACCGTCATTGTAAAATATAATGATATGCTCTATTTTAGGAGCTTTATTAGTTTTAGCAGAAACTATTTTTGGAATGTTTATAGCGCTTTCAACTTTAATGTCACTTCCGGCTTTGGTTTTAGGGAAGCTTCCCTTTCCATTTAGCAACCAATATAAATCTACATCATCAAAAGTATTTATAATTTTTAAGACAAAGTCTAAGCTGGGCTTATTCCTGCCCGATAGGAGGTGAGAGATACTAGAACGTTGCACAGCAATTTTATCGGCCATCTGAGCAGCTGTTAAACCGTAAAAAGAAAGTATTTTTTTAATGCGTACTGCAAAATCTTCATTGTTTACCATTGTAACATTATTTAGTTTACAAATGTAATAAAATTACATGAAATAAGTGTTATCAGATGAAAAACTTTAAAATATAATTAAATTTAAACTTTATATAAAGTTAGTTAAAAAGCAGATTAAGAAGTATTAATAAGATATATTTTCGTATCGGATATTTTTGTAACAAAGCACCCAAAAATGACAATATCTAGATAGATGATAATTAACAAATGTAAATAAATACATCTCTACTTGGTTTACAATTGTAAACTTATCTTTAATTACATTTGTAAACTGAAATTGAAATGCTAACACTCTTCACATCAAATAAAGAAAATAAATTAAAGGGAAAATGGATACATTTATCACATATAAGCCCTTTGTTGCAATTGTACAGTTCAATTTTTAGTGTAAACAAAATAGGTACTTCCCACCTAAAAAAGCCCATTCATAGTTTAACTTTAGGGAATGGTAAGCTGAAAATATTGATGTGGACACAAATGCATGGCAACGAAGCTACGGCGACCAAAGTTGTTTTTGACTTACTAAAACTCTTCAACAGCCCAAATTGTCCCCCGTATATCATGGAAATCCTTGAAAAATGTACACTTAAAATTATTCCGATTTTAAACCCTGATGGTGCCGAAGCTTATACACGCGTCAATGCGCAACAAATAGATTTAAACAGAGATGCCGTTGCCTTACAGGCACCTGAAAGCAAGATATTGCGTCAAGAACTCGAAAATTTTAACCCCAATTTTTGTTTTAATCTGCACGATCAACGCAACATCTATAACGTTAAGGGTACAAAAGAGCCTTCAAGTGTTGCTTTTTTAGCCCCGGTTACAGAAGTTTCTCGAAAAATGACGCCCGAACGCAAAAAGGCCATGGGCGTCATTTGTAAAATGTACGAAGCCTTAAAAAGCGATATTCCAAATAATTTGGCCCGTTATAACGACGAATTTTACCCCAATGCCACCGGTGATAATTTTCAGAAAGACGGTTACTGTACTATTTTAATAGAAGCAGGGCATTACAAAGACGATTACGACAGAGAGACAGTGCGGTATTTTTATTTCAAGTCGCTGATAACGGGGTTATTAAGTATAGCTCATCGAGATTTTGGAACAGTTAAAATGTATGTGCAAATTCCAAAAAATGACAATAAATATTTAGATATTATTTACACAAATGTCAATATTAAAGAGGGAGAAGGATATAAAAATGTTTCGGTTGGTATTGTCATGAAAGAATTTATTGATAAAAATGGACATTTTAAGAGGGTTCCAATAGTTGAAACAATAGGTGATTTAAATCTTTTTGGAGCCAATACGATTCATGACGCTAAGGGGTTAAAAATAGAGGTATTAAATAAACTTCCTTCAATATTATCGCAAATAAATTAATGAATAATTAAAATATTCTAAGATTTACTAGGAATAATTCAATATTATTCTCATTTTTGCATTTATTTTAACATTTATACTATGAAAAGGTACCATATTGATGAATTAGACCATCAAATAATTGATGTGTTAATTGAAAACGCGCGAACCCCTTTTACAGATATTGCTAAAAAGCACAATGTTTCAGCCGGTACTATTCATATCCGTGTAAACAAAATGTTAGAAGAAGGTATTATAAAGGGGGCTACTTTGAAGTTAGATTACGATAAACTGGGCTACTCATTTATCGCTTATGTCGGCTTGCATTTGGTTCAGAGTTCGCGTACTTCTGCGGTATTAGAAGAGCTTAAAAAAATTCCTGAAGTAACTGTCGCTCACCTAACTACCGGGAAATTTAGCATATTTTGTAAAGTCCGTGCCAAAAACACCAAACATGCCAAAGATATTATATTTAGAATAGACAATATCTCCGATGTTCAAAGAACCGAGACCTCTATTTCTTTAGAAGAAAGCATTAACGATAAAAACCGCTTGATGCACCATATTTTTGACGAGTTGTAAAGGTTTAAAAAAGTATCAATTTTTAAACTTATTTTAGACTGCCACTCAACTAATTTAGCTACATTTGGTCTTTAATTTTTCTTTAAGAAGAGTACCTGTTTCATGCATTACAACACAAAAGGAATAAATACAGAAATTTTAATTTCGCTTTATAAATCTCTTTTAAAACCACGTTTGATTGAAGAAAAAATGCTGGTTTTATTAAGGCAGGGCAAAATCTCAAAGTGGTTTTCGGGAATTGGCCAAGAAGCCATTGCCGTAGGGGTGACTTTGGCTTTAGAAGCCGATGAGTACATCTTACCCATGCATCGCAATTTAGGCGTATTCACAACACGTGAAATACCTTTACACCGTTTGTTTTCGCAATGGCAAGGCAAACTAAATGGCTTTACCAAAGGACGCGATCGCTCCTTTCATTTTGGCACGCAAGAGTTTAATATTATTGGCATGATATCTCACTTGGGGCCACAATTGGGTGTGGCTAATGGTATTGCTTTAGCCAATCTATTAAAACAAAATGATAAATTAACAGCTGTTTTTACCGGTGATGGCGGTACGAGCGAAGGCGATTTTCACGAAGCCCTTAATGTAGCTTCGGTTTGGAATTTACCTGTCCTGTTTTGTATAGAAAATAACGGCTATGGTTTGTCAACACCTAATAGCCAACAATTTAAATGCAAAAAAATAATTGATAAGGCCATTGGTTATGGGATGGAAAGTTTGCAAATTGACGGCAACAACATCATAGAAGTTTATACAAAAATGTCGGCTTTGGCAAAAAGTGTGCGCCAAAACCCGCGTCCTGTTTTAGTCGAGTTTTTAACTTTTAGAATGCGGGGTCACGAAGAGGCGAGTGGTAACAAATACGTCCCAAAAGAATTGATTGAAAAGTGGGCTAAAAAAGACCCTGTCAATAACTATTACGACTATCTTATTAAACATAATTTACTTAGTTTAGATGAGGATAGCGCTTTTAAAAGCAGCATCAAAGAAGAAATAAACGACAATCTAACTATTGCTTTTGAAGAACCACCTGTTCAAGCCGATTTAAAAACCGAATTAAATGACGTTTATAAGCCCTTTAAGTTTAATAAAGTAGCACCTACCTTCGCTACAAAAAACATACGATTAGTTGATGCTATTTCTAAGGGTTTATATCAAGCTATGGCAAAACATGAGAATCTCATTCTTATGGGGCAGGATATTGCAGAATACGGTGGTGTTTTTAAAGTCACAGAAGGTTTCTTAGAAGTTTTTGGGGCAGATAGAGTAAGAAACACACCCATTTGTGAATCGAGTATTATAGAAGCCGCCTACGGCTTGTCAATTAATGGTTATAAAAGTGTTGTCGAGTTACAATTTTCAGACTTTATTACAAGTGGTTTTAACCCCGTCATTAATTTATTAGCCAAATCGTATTACCGTTGGCAACAACCCGCCGATGTGGTTTTACGTATGCCATGTGGCGCCGGTGTAGAAGCCGGTCCTTTTCACAGTCAGACAAACGAAGCGTGGTTTACCAAAACACCCGGCTTAAAAGTAGTGTATCCCGCTTTTCCTTATGATGCCAAAGGTTTATTAGCTACGGCTATTGAAGATCCCAATCCGGTATTGTTTTTTGAACATAAAGCTTTATACCGTTCTGTTTATCAGAATGTTCCGGATGATTATTACACCTTGCCATTAGGTAAAGCCAGCCTGTTAAAAGAAGGTGAAGAGGTGAGTATTATAACCTATGGTGCCGGGGTACATTGGGCGCTCGAAACACTTGTAAAAGCTGATATTCAAGCCGATTTAATCGATTTACGCTGTTTACAACCTTTGGATACCGAAGCGATTTTTACATCAGTAAAGAAAACGGGTAAAGTCATTATCTTACAAGAAGACACTATGTTTGGCGGTATGGCATCAGATTTATCGGCACTCATTACCGAAAATTGTTTTGAGTATTTAGATGCACCTGTTAAACGCGTGGCGAGCCTTGAAACACCTGTACCTTTTGCCAAAGATTTAGAGAATCAGTTTTTACCTAAAGAGCGTTTTGTTGAAGCTTTGCAAGAGTTGCTAGCGTATTAAAATAATAACTCCGGAAAAGTTTATAACTTTTCCGGAGTTAAAAGGAGTCATAACGAGTTCCGCCAAAGCGGAACGTGGTTATTTCATGAAGATTGTTATAATTACTCATGAGATTGTCACGCCTTTGAGGCTCGCAAATACCTTAAAGGTAGCTCTGATTTATATTATTGATACGATGACTCCGAAGTCATCGTATCAATTGAGTTAACACCTAAATACATTTTTCTTATTTACAATTTGGTTTTATTTATATTTGCCAGCAAACCAGTAATTCTTATGAAAAAAGGTACTTTTTATTTTTTTATATTGTTTGTGCTAATCGGCATTAATATTTTAGCTCAAAAGACAAATTATACAACTATTCAGTTTACAACAACAGATGGTGCAAGCATAGAAGCCGATTTATTCGCCGCGGGTAAAGACAAAGCCGTCATCTTTGCCCATGGCGCTATTTTTAACAAAGAAAGCTGGTATTTTCTGGCTTTAAAACTTCAAAAAGAAGGCCTAACAGGTTTGAGCATTAATTTTAGGGGTTACGGGAAAAGTAAAAAAGGGACGACTTCTAATCGTGCTCTTGATGTGTTAGGAGCCATCACTTATTTGCAAAATAACGGCTATAAATCTATCGTAATTGTCGGGGGCAGCATGGGCGGTGCGGCTGTTGTAAATGCTTTAAATACAAACTATAACACCATTGTAACTAAAGTTGTATTAATGGCGCCGGCAGGCGGCAAAGCTTTAACGTATAAGTCGCTAGATAAATTATTTATTGTGTCACAAGATGAAGGCTTGTACAAACGCGTGACAACCCTTTACAACAATTCAGTCAATCCCAAAAAATTGCGTGTTTACAAAGGTCGTTACCACGCCCAGCATATGTTTAAAGCCAAATATGCCAAATCATTAGTTAAAGAAATCATAACTTTTATTAAATCATAAATTTTTACAGCCTAAGTTTTCTGCTTTTTTGTAATTTTCAAGACGCTAACCATTTTTTAAAATATTATGAAGTCTTTAAATTACAATTTAGGTAAATTATTTCTTTTTTTATTGCTGTCATTTTTAATGTTTTCGTGTAAAGATACCGAAAACTACAACCTCTCTATTTGGGAAAATAAAGCTAAAAATGTCGAAATTATTCGCGACACATATGGGGTTCCGCACATTTACGGAAAAACCGATGCTGCTGCTGTTTTCGGTTTGATATATGCCCAATGCGAAGACGATTTTAACCGTGTAGAGCACAACTATATTTGGGCTATTGGCCGTTTGGCTGAAGTAGAAGGCAAGGATGCTATTTACAGCGATTTGCGCGCCCGTTTGTTTATGACCAAAGCCCAAGCGATTGATAATTATAATAAGAGTCCGCAGTGGCTTAAAGATTTGTGTAACGCTTTTGCGGATGGTATTAACTATTATTTATACACACATCCCGAAGTTACACCCAAATTATTAACACACTTTGAGCCTTGGATGCCTATGTATTTTAGCGAAGGGTCTATTGGAGGTGATATTGAGCGTGTTTCAACCAAACGCATCAAAGCATTTTACGAAAATAAAAAAGAATTGGCCTTGAATAATGTCGGTAACGGCTTACATATTTTAGGAAGATTTGAAGAGCCACGTGGGTCTAACGGTATTGCACTATCTGGTAAGCTTACTAAATCAGGCAAGGCGATGTTATTGATAAATCCACATACTTCTTTTTATTTTAGACCCGAAGTTCATATGGTGAGCGAAGAAGGTTTAAATGCTTACGGCGCTGTTACTTGGGGTCAATTTTTTGTATACCAAGGGTTTAATTCTAAAACAGGGTGGATGCATACCTCAACTTATACCGATGTAATTGACGAATATAAAGAAACTATCAAAGAAATAGACGGAAAAAAAATGTACAAATACGGCAACACGTGGCGTCCTGTTAAAAGCAGTGAGGTCACTTTAAAATACAAAGAGGGGACTGCCTTAAAAGAAAGAACTTTTACAATGTACCACACCCATCACGGCCCTATAACCGAAATTATTGATGGCCAATGGACAGCGACTTCGTTAATGTGGAATCCGGTGAAAGCACTCGAGCAATCGTTTATAAGAACAAAAAAAGACGGTTATAAAGGCTTTAGGAAAATGATGAACATGCGTACCAATTCGTCTAATAACACTGTATATGCCGATGCACAGGGCAATATCGCTTATTTTCACGGCGATTTTATACCCATTCGCAATACCAAATACGATTATACAAAACCTTTAGATGGCAGTAATCCCGAAACCGATTGGCAGGGATTGCACGACGTTGACGATATTATTAAGCTTTTAAATCCTCCCAACGGTTGGATAGAAAATTGCAATTCAACCCCTTTTACAGCGGCCGGAAAATACAGCCCCAAACGTGAGGACTATCCCAAGTATATGTCTGTAAACGTCCAAAACCACCGTGCTGTTCATGCCATATCATTACTTAAAGAGGCCAAGGATATGACCATAGATAAGATGATAAAATTGGCTTACGATCCTTATTTACCCGCTTTTGCCGATTTGTTACCCGGTTTGATTAAAGCTTACGACAAATATCCAAAAGGGCACAAAAATATTAAAGAGGCCATAAATGTACTTAGAAAATGGGATTACAAAACGTCAGAAAGTGCTATAGCTATGTCATTAGCGCATTATTACGGCAGTACATATATGCAACAAGGCCAACGTCCTAAAGGAATGTCGTATATGGAAACACTTCAATATTTTGGTAACCAATCACCCGAAAAAGAACGTTTAGAAATGTTTACAAAAGCCGTAGAGAAATTAAATACCGACTTTGGTACTTGGCAAACCCCTTGGGGTGAGATTAACCGCTATCAGCGTTTAAACGGCGATATTCGCCAAGCTTTTAACGACTCATTACCCAGTTTACCCGTAGGGTGGGCCTCGGGCCGGTGGGGGGCTTTAGCCGCTTTTGGGGCGCGTTACAGCAATCACACCAAACGTATTTACGGCACACGGGGCAACAGTTTTGTGGCCGTGGTTGAGTTTGGCGATAGAGTTAAAGCCAAAAGCCTGTTAGCAGGAGGTAATAGTGGCGACCCTAAAAATAAGCATTTTTCAGACCAAGCTTTGCCTTATACTAAAGGGCAGTTTAAAGAAGTTTATTTTTATAGAGAAGACGTCTTAAAACATAAAGAATCAATTTATCATCCGGGCGAAAAATAAAAAAAACTGAAAAAATACGTAACAAATTTTAAAATTACATGTCATATAAAAAAACAACTAAAATCTTATGAAGAAAATTAAAGTATTAATCGTGGTTTTAATTGCCGGATTTACCTTGCAATTACAAGCCCAAACGGCCGATGAAATCCTGTCAAATTATTTCGAAAATATTGGCGGATTAGAAAATCTACAAAAATTAGAAGGTGTTCGTATGAGTGCCAAAGTAAATCAGCAAGGTATGGAGATACCTTTAGAAATTACACAATTGAAAGGAGGACAGCAAATGACTGTTATTACCTTTCAGGGTAAAAAAATTAAACAAGGAGTGTTTGATGGCACAACACTTTGGAGTACCAATTTTATGACGATGAAAGCCGAAAAGAGTCCGAAAGAGGCCACAGAAAATATGAAGTTAGAGATGAACGATTTCCCCGATCCTTTTATAGACTATAAAAAGAAAGGTTATACAG
>CAZMBM010000073.1:0-9026 GCA_964564475.1 uncultured Flavobacteriaceae bacterium
AATTATCCAATGTAAAGATTTATTCCTTACAAAAAGGTTTTGGAATAGAGCAACTCGAAGATTTAACGAAAGACGTAACTATCATCAATCTCGATAAGGATATAAAGGATTTGACTGATACAGCTGCAATCATAAAAAATCTTGACCTGGTTGTTGCGGGAAAGGTTATTTTTAATGATTTAAGAGTTTTAACAGGTCACGGTCTAAACGGCCTTGAAAGAAATATTGATAAAGAAACAATTAAAATGTTTTCAAAACAGCATTTACAAACTTCACATAATTTTATAATTCAAACAGTGATTGACTTTGGAATAATAGGCTTTTTAGCACTCTTGTATTTTATACAATCATTAATTGTAAAAGCAAAAAAATTAGATAAAACTATTTTAGTCTATTTACTGGTAGCATTATTAATTTTTGGCACCACTGAGTCAATACCCACATTTTACTCATTTGAATCTACGCTGTATTTTTTAAGTTTAGCAGCAATTATCATCACTAAATATAAATATGAAAGAAAAAAGCATTAATTTTTTAAGAATTTCTACCTATTATCCCAGAATAATAATTGATAAAATAATGTTTAAGTTGTTTTTGTCAAAAACTAATGAATGGGGTCTATTTAAGAAATATATGAATAAACCAATTCTTATTGTCTGCAACGGCCCAAGTTTAAACAAAACACGTCTTGATAAAATTAATATGACTTCAATCGGAATGAACAAAATTAATTTGTTGTATGATAAAACAAGTTGGCGACCTGAAATAATTGTTTGTACAAATGGATTGGTCTTAAAACAAAACAAAGATTTTTTCAATAAAACAGACAGCCTACTTTGTGTGCCTGTAAAAGCTTTTTATCTGGGAATTAAAAACAGAAAAAATGTTTTTTTTTTAAATTTAACAAACGAGTTTAAAGTTAATGAATTCATTGAAAACAAAATTTCTTCTGGATGTACAGTAACATTTCCTGCTTTACAAATTGCCGCTTATTTAAGGGCTGAATCTGTAAACATAGTAGGTTTAGATCATAGTTTTGTTTATAAAGGAAAAAAGCATGATATTAAAAAATTTCAAGGAGACGATGTTAATCATTTTAGTAAAGATTATTTCAAAGGACATTTTTGGGGTGTCCCAAACCTTTCTGAAAGTGAAAGGTTGTACAATCTAAGTAAACAGTATTTTGAATCTAAAAACATACCCATAACAGATTATACTATTGGTGGAAAACTTAAAATTTTTAAAAAAGGAAAAATAGAACAAATCACAAAAAACACCTAAATAAAATTTACCATATGTATAATCCGATTCACTGAGACAAATGACAAAATCTATTACCCTTATCGGAATAAACTTTTTCCCCGAAGACACGGCTATCGGTTTATATACTACCCAAATGGCTGTGTTTTTAAGGCGTAAAGGGTATAAAATAAATATTTTAACCGGCTTCCCATACTATCCGCAATGGAAAATAAAAGACAACTATAAAAACAAACCCGCATTTTATAAAGAAATAATAAACAATATTACGGTTTACAGATACAAGCAATATGTTCCCCAAAAACCGACATTTTTTAAAAGAATTATACACTTAACAGATTTTACTCTTGGTTCATTAGTAAACGGTCTTAAAATAAAACAATCAGACCTAATTATCGCTGTTGTACCTTTTACATCAACAATATTTTTAGGTTGGCTTTTAAAAAAACGTTTAAAAGCCAAGTTGTGGGCACACATACAAGACTTTGAGTTTGATGCGGCAAAACAAACGGGTGTTTCTAGGCATAAAAACAATATACTTTTTACCCTCTTGTTTAAAATAGAAAAATATTTATTGTGCAAAACAGATATGGCTAGCACTATTAGCAAACCCATGTTGGCCAAATTAAAGACCAAAACAAAAGGTAAAACTATATATTTCCCTAATTGGATTAATCAAGAAAAGTCAAGGCAAGAAACAAGTATAAAGCACCCTCTTTTAAAGAGTACCGCATTTAAAGTTTTGTATTCGGGAAATATTGGAGCCAAGCAAGATTGGCAAATTTTTATAGACTTTTTAAATAAAATAAAAAGATATCAAAATGTTGAAGTGCACATCGTTGGTGACGGCGCTAAAAAAGAATGGCTTTTACAAGAAATAAAATCTTTTGCCTTTGTTAAAATGCACAATCCGGTACCTTTAAACGCACTTAAATCGTTGCTTTCTAGCGCAGACCTCCACATTTTATTTCAAAAAGATGACGTATTAGATACCGTTATGCCCTCAAAAATTTTAGGGATGATGATGAGTGGTCGACCATCTTTAATAACAGGGCATTTAGAATCTGAAGTGTCAAGAATAATCTCAGAATCAGGAGGTGGCATATATCTTTCAAACAACATACAACAAGTTTTAGAGGCTTTTGAAAAATTGTATTCCAATAACGATATCAGAATTGAGATGGGTATAAAAGCTAAAGAATTTGTTTCTAAGCACTACGCTTACGATAAGATTTTATCAAATTTTGAAAAAGAAATACAAGTGTTGTTAAATACCGGAGATTAAAAGGAACTATTTAAAAAAATACAGTTATTTTTGAAAGACCTTATTCGTAACAGATAAATGAACCACAGACCCGGCAGATACTCAAAATACCTCAGATTTATAAACATTAGCACCCATGTGCTTTTTATAAATGTCACACTGTATTATTTTGACAAAACGGTATTTTACAACGGCTTTCAAATGGCCTATATTAATTTTAGCTGGCTGGCCATAGCCTATGTGTCTAATTTTTATAAAACCTACAGGTTTACACTTTTTACAAAATTATTGGCACGCCTAATAGTGCAATATATAATCTTTTTTCTTGCCTATTTTGCCTTTTATACCTTTACCCACCTGCCTTTAGATGTCTATATACATCTTAAAATATTTGCTGTTATTTTTGTAGGTCTTTTAGGGACACGCCTGTTTTTCTTTTTTGCCCTGAGAGCTTACAGAATGCATGGCGGTAACTTTAGACGCGTTGTTATTATAGGCAAAAGTACAGATGACGAAACGCTTAAAGAATTTTTTAAAACCCGTTCTGAATTCGGCTATAAATTTTTAGGTTTTTTTAGTGATAAAAATTCAAATGACACAACTTACAAAGGAACGGTTAATCAGGCATTCGATTTTATTTTATCGAATAATGTCGATGAAATATATTGTTCACTAAGTGATTTAACCAAAGACCAAATTAAAGATTTTATCCGTTTTTCGGAAGCCAATTACAAGATATTAAAATTCATACCAAAATCAGATAATTTATTTAGAAATGACGTAGAACTAGAGTATTACGATTACATCCCCATTGTTAGTTTTAGAAAAAACCCTTTATCAAAACCCCTGGAAAATACGGTTAAACGCCTGTTCGATATCTTTTTTTCACTTTTTGTTATTGTATTTATTTTATCTTGGTTAACGCCTGTACTGTTTATATTAGTGAAATTAGAATCTAAGGGGCCTTTGTTTTTTAGACAAATCCGCGAAGGTTTAAACGGTAAAAGGTTTAAGTGCATCAAATTTAGATCTATGCAACGCAATAATTTAGAAGACGTTATACAAACAGCTAAAAACGACGAGCGTATAACAAAAGTGGGCGCCTTTATCCGTAAGACGAGTATAGATGAATTGCCTCAGTTTTTTAACGTTTTTATGGGCACTATGAGTGTGGTAGGACCTCGCCCTCATATGATATCGCAAGGCAATAAATTTAAAGAAATTGTAGATAAATATGCGGTACGTCATTTTGTTAAACCGGGTATTACAGGATTGGCTCAAGTAAAAGGGTACCGGGGTGAAATCAGTAAAAAATCAGACATTAAAAACCGTGTTAAATTTGATTTATTTTACATAGAAAATTGGTCACTTTTACTCGATATTAAAATAATAGTTTTAACAATATTAAACGCCCTAAAAGGCGAAGAAAAAGCGTATTAAAATATATGAACATTCTCATTCTAGGTTCTGGTGGACGCGAACATGCCATCGCTTACAAATTAAGTCAAAGCAAAGGCTTAAATAAACTATTTGTAGCCCCCGGTAATGCCGGTACAAAAGATGTAGCGACAAACCTACCTATTGATATCTCCGATTTTGAAAGTATTAAACAAGTCCTACTTAAACACGATATAACTTTGGTGATTGTCGGTCCCGAAGCGCCTTTGGTAGATGGTTTTCACGATTTTGTTTTGGCAGATAAAAAATTGAATAACACAAAGGTTATAGGCCCTCAAAAAGTTGCGGCACAATTAGAAGGAAGTAAAGAATTTGCCAAAGAATTTATGACACGTCATAATATTCCTACAGCACAATACCAAAGCTTTACCGAAGAAACATTAGAAAACGGGTATTCTTTTTTAGAAAGTCTAAAACCGCCTTATGTTTTAAAAGCAGATGGCTTGGCCGCCGGAAAAGGCGTGCTTATATTAACCGATGTATCAAAAGCTAAAACCGAACTCAAAGCGATGTTGGCCGATAAAAAATTTGGAGAAGCCGGCTCAAAAGTGGTAATAGAAGAATTTTTAGACGGTATAGAAATGAGCTGTTTTGTTTTAACCGATGGTAAAAACTATGTAAATCTACCCAACGCCAAAGATTACAAACGGATTGACGAAGGCGACAAAGGCCTGAATACCGGTGGTATGGGCGCTGTGTCTCCGGTACCTTTTGCCGATGACACTTTTTTAAATAAAGTCGAGAAAAGAATTATTAAACCCACTATAAAGGGATTACAAAAAGACAAGATTCCCTTTGTTGGATTCATCTTTTTTGGCCTGATAAAAGTTAACGATAATCCCTTTGTCATTGAATATAATGTCAGAATGGGCGATCCCGAAACCGAAGTCGTTTTTCCGCGTATAAAATCAGATGTGTTGGCACTTTTTAAGGCTGTAGCCGATAAAAAATTAGAGACTTTTAATATTGAAATAAACAAACAATCAGCCGCTACAGTGATGTTGGTTTCAGGAGGCTACCCCGAAGTTTATGAAAAAGGAAAGCCAATTACCGGATTAGGCAAAGTAAGCAATTCTATCGTATTTCACTCGGGGACAAAAATACAAGACAACCAAGTTCTAACCAACGGAGGTCGTGTTTTAGCCGTGACGTCATTTGGTGCTAATTTTAAAGAGGCCTTAAAAAAATCGTATCAAAGTATTGATAAAATTCATTTTGATAAGATGAATTACCGCAGCGATATCGGTTTTGATTTATAGAAAAAGAATAATTCCTTTCTTTTAGGGAAGGATTAAGGATGGAAAAAAAGAAAATACTCATAGCACCGCTTAATTGGGGGTTGGGTCACGCCACAAGATGTATTCCTGTTATTAATGCCTTAATCATATCCGGATATGAGCCTGTTATTGCTTCAGACGGCGAAGCTTTAATACTGTTACAAAAAGAGTTTCCACAAATTAAATCGTTTGAACTGCCATCTTACAATATTAGGTACCCCAAAAATGCTAAAATCTTTATATGGCATTTGCTGTCAAAAGGATCTCATTTTATAAAAACCTACAAAGCCGAACAAAAAATTGTAGCCGAGATTGTTAAAAAAGAGACCATTCAGGGAATTATTTCCGACAATCGTTTTGGTTGCTTCCATCCGGATATTCAATCGGTTTATATAACCCACCAAATCAATGTTTTTTCGGGGATTTTGACAGGTTTTACTTCTAAAATACATCAAAAAATTATTAAAAAATTTGATGTTTGTTGGGTGCCGGATGAAGAACAAAGCGTTTTTTCAGGACGTCTCTCAAAAAACGAATTAACTTCAATAAATATTAAGTTTATAGGTATCCTCAGTCGTTTTAAACCCCAAGAAAGCCCTATAAAGTACAACTATTTACTCTTATTGTCGGGACCCGAACCGCAACGAGGCCGCTTGGAAAAAATACTGTTAAAAGCCTTTAAAAACACGTCAAAAAAAGTATTGCTCATTCAAGGAAAAGTTTCTCAAAAACAAAAAAAATTATATCAAAACGGTATTAGAATTATTAATTATGTAACCCAAGCCGATTTACAAAAATTTATAGCGCAAAGCGAAATAATCATCTCGCGTTCGGGATATTCAACCATTATGGACTTGGCTGTAATGGGTAAAAAAGCATTTTTTATCCCCACACCCGGTCAACCGGAACAAGAGTATTTAGCAAAGCGATTAAAAGGAAAACAAATAGCGCCCTTTGCCAAGCAAGAACAGTTTAAAACGCGTCATTTAAACCAAATGACGGCTTTTACAGGATTTACTTTAACGAAAAACCCTGACAGCCCTTTAAAGCAAGCGCTGTCAATATTTAAACAATCTAAGTAATTTTTTCAAGGGTAAAAGAGAAGGTAGAGCCTTTACCCAAAGTACTTTTGACAAAAACTTGTTGTTTATGCGATTCTACAATGTGCTTTACAATAGCCAAACCGAGCCCCGAACCGCCTTGTTCACGCGAACGACTTCTGTCAACACGGTAAAAACGCTCGAAAAGCCGGGGAATATGCGCTTCGTTAATTCCCTCGCCATTATCCTGAATATTTACTACAATTTGATTGTTAGAGTAATTTGCCACAGAAACAGTAGTTAAGCCACCATGAGTGCCGTATTTAATCGAATTGATAATAAGATTAATGAGTACTTGTTCTAAACGCTCTTTATCGCCTTTAACCAAAATAGGAATGTCGTAATTTTTGTCGAAAGTCAAAGTGATATTATTCTTTTTAGCTTTTATTTCTAAGAGTTCGAAGCTGTTTTTAATAAGGTTGATAATATCTATGGTTTCAGATTTTAAATTTAAATCACCCGATTCTAATTTGGCAATCATATCTAAATCTTTAATAATGTAGATAAGACGTTCAACACCTTTATCGGCACGTTTTAAGTATTTAGTTCTTAATTCTTTATCTTTAGCAGCTCCTTCTAATAAGGTTAAAATATATCCCTGAATGGTAAAAAGAGGTGTTTTGAGTTCATGAGAGATATTGCCTAAAAATTCACGTCTATAAGCTTCTCTTATTTGTAAAGTTTCAATTTCCAAACGTTTTCCTTCGGCAAATTCGTGTACTTTTTTTGAAAGGGTTTCCATGTCAGAAGTCATAGCCTTCTTATCAACATCAGATACATCGAGTAAAGACACATCATCGTAAATTTTTTGTACTTTTTTATAAATAAATTGCTGAACCCTATTTTGAATGATTAAAAGTGAAGCTAAAAAGAAAACATTAAAAAAAACCAAAAAATAACTAAAAGAAAGCGAAATGTTAAAATAAGTGTCTAAACCTAAAAGAATTAAACAAGCTATGGCACTCAATAATAAAGCCGATAAAAAAGCGAATTTATATGTTTTTTTAAAAGCCACTAGTCTGTGACAAATTTATAGCCGACACCCTTTACTGTTTTAAAATAGGCATCACCAATTTTTTCGCGTAATTTTCTAATGTGTACATCAATGGTTCTGTCGCCTACAATAACATCGCTACCCCATACGGTATTTAAAATATCTTCGCGTTTAAAGACTTTGTTGGGTTTGGATGTTAATAACACAAACAATTCGAATTCTTTTTTTGGAAGGTTTATTTGCGTATCTCCGTTTAGTATATAATATTCGTCTTTAAAAATACTGATGGCTCCAATTTTTAACACCGTTTGTTCTTCATTTTTTTTAAGACGTCTTAAAAGGGCTTTCACCTTGCTTACCAACACTTTAGGTTTAACAGGTTTGGTTATATAATCATCGGCGCCGGCATCAAATCCGGCTACTTGAGAATAATCTTCACCCCGCGCCGTAAAAAAGGCAATAATAACATCTTCCAGTCCTTTTACATCGCGTATTTTTTCACAAGCCTCAATACCATCCATTTCGGGCATCATTACATCTAATAAAATAAGATGAGGTAACACTTTTTGAGCGACCTGTATAGCTTCCAAACCATTGGCGGCAGTAAATATTTGATAGCCCTCGTTTCTTAGATTATAACTTACAATTTCAAGAATATCGGGTTCGTCATCAACCAAGAGAATCTTAATAGCGGTTTTTTTCATGACACTCAATTTAACGGGTCAAAAATAAACATAATAATACAGTTAATATTAAACTTGTATAAATTTCATAATTTAATAACATTAAGCTGTTTACTCAGAAAATAATTTGACCAATTTTGTTCAAAAAAGTATTCTTTTTATCTTTTTGACTAATAATTGAAGATTAATTATTAACTGTATTTAAAAAATGAATACTTTTATAGTACTTTTTTATAGACGATGGCACAACATTTTAAAACAGCTCTAGATAATATATTGTTTTTAGATATAGAAACGGTACCCGAAGTGGCTTCTTTTAGTGATTTGTCTGAAGAAAAACAAGTCCTTTTTGCCGATAAAACACAGTACCAACGTACCGAAGATATAAGTGTAGAAGAATTTTACCAACGGGCGGGCATTTGGGCTGAGTTTGGTAAAATAATTTGTATTTCTGTCGGTTATTTTGTCGATAAATCTTTAGAAAAACAATTTAGAGTGACCTCATTTACAGGAGATGAGACCAAAATTTTAACCGATTTTAAAAACCTACTCGAAAAATACTTTAATAAACCGGAACACTTATTGTGCGCTCATAATGGTAAAGAATTCGACTTTCCTTACATAGCGAGACGTATGATTATAAACCGTATTAGCATACCCGAAAAATTGAACCTTTTTGGTAAAAAACCATGGGAAATAGCCCATTTAGATACCATGGATTTGTGGAAATTTGGCGATTACAAGCACTATACCTCCTTAAAATTATTGGCCAATATTTTAGATATTCCGTCGCCAAAAGACGATATAGACGGCAGTCAGGTGGCCGAAGTTTATTACAAAGACAATGACGTAAAGCGCATTGCCACCTATTGCGAAAAAGACACCATTACTGTGGCACAATTATTACTGCGTTTTAACAATCAGGACATTATAAAAGAAGAAAATATTGTTTGTGTTTAGGGATTTTAATAAATAATGAGGCCTTCCCCG
>CAZMBM010000073.1:9126-10711 GCA_964564475.1 uncultured Flavobacteriaceae bacterium
CGCAGTCGAGAGGCTAATCCTCTAATTTCATAGAAAGTTCTAGCCAACGTTCTTCTTTTTCTTCTAAGGTTGAAATAATTTTTTCTAAATTTTGAGAAGCTTCTGTAATTTTAGCTGCCGCTATATCATTATTTTCAAACGCTTTTTCAAGGGCTTTTTTCTCATTTTCGAGTTTTGAAATAGCCGTTTCTAATTGCCCAAACTCGCGTTTTTCATTAAAACTTAAACCTTTTGAAACCGTCTTTTTAGATTTGACAGGTTTGTCTTTAACAACAACTTCTTTTGGCTTTGAATCTTCATAAATACGATAATCGGTATAGTTACCGGGGAAATCGGAAATGTTACCGGATTGGTCTAATACAAATAAATGATCGACTACTTTATCCATAAAATAACGGTCGTGAGACACCACAATTAAATTACCGGGGAAGTCTAACAGGAAATTTTCGAGGACGTTTAGCGTGATAATGTCCAAGTCGTTTGTAGGCTCATCTAAAATTATAAAATTGGGATTCTGAATTAAAACGGTACATAAGTACAGGCGTTTTAATTCGCCTCCCGATAATTTTTCAACAAAATCGTATTGCTTTTTCCTGTCAAATAAAAAGCGTTCTAATAATTGACCTGCCGTAATTTTACGCCCTTTGGCTAAAGGAATAA
Organism: uncultured Flavobacteriaceae bacterium; assembly: GCA_964564475.1. Classification (GTDB taxonomy): domain Bacteria; phylum Bacteroidota; class Bacteroidia; order Flavobacteriales; family Flavobacteriaceae; genus CG1-02-35-72. The sequence continues at coordinate 9,787 of CAZMBM010000073.1, forward strand.
AATCGCCAAACGCTTTTATGACTTCTATAATTTTTTGCCCTTCTTTTATCTTGATACCGTCCTGAGTATAATGCCCGAATTTTAAGGTTTCACCCAAAACAACTTTACCGGAATCGGGAGCTAGTTTTTGGGTTATTAAATTTAAAAATGTCGTTTTGCCGGTACCATTTTTACCGATAAGACCAATGCGTTCGCCCCGTTTAAAAACATAATCAAATTTGTTTAAAACCACCTTTTCGTCAAAGGCTTTAGAAATATTATGAAGCTCAACAATTTTACTGCCCAAGCGCTCCATATTAATTTCGAGTTGTACAAGATGATCTTTTCGGCGTTGGCTGGCACGCTCTTTTATGTCGTAAAAATCGTCTATTCTGGATTTTGATTTTGTGGTACGCGCTTTGGGTTGTCGGCGCATCCAATCGAGCTCTTTTTTAAAGAGGTTTTTAGCTTTACTTATAGTGGTTTGTTCAATTTCTAATCGGGTCTCTCTTTTTTGCAAATAATTTGAGTAATTGCCTTTATAGTTGTAGATTTTACCTTCGTCTAGCTCTATGATTTCATCGCACACCCGTTCTAAAAAATACCTGTCGTGGGTAACCATAAACAAGGTTATTTTTTCTTTTTTAAAGAAGCTTTCTAGCCACTCAATCATTTCTAAATCAAGGTGATTTGTAGGCTCGTCTAAGAGGAGCAAATCGGGTAAATTGATTAAAATTATAGCCAACGACAAACGTTTTTGTTGACCGCCGGATAGATTTTTTACCTTTTGGGACAAATCGTCTAATTTTAACTTTGACAGGATTTGCTTGTACTGTGTTTCAAAATCCCACGCTTGATGTTGTTCCATCAAATCATAAGCTTTTTGATACGCTTCTGTATCTTCAGGATTATTTAAAGCGTGTTCGTATTGCTGAATTATTTTTAA
>CAZMBM010000074.1:0-10577 GCA_964564475.1 uncultured Flavobacteriaceae bacterium
CAAAAATCAAATAAATTTAAATTTAATTTGGCTCCGGCCACTTCAAAACTAACAATAGTTGCAGACGATATTTTAGCAGACCAAGGGGCGTACGGTGTGGCAAACGGTAAACATATTGCCCAAGAATTAGGTTTTTTCGCTTCGGCCTACCACAAGATTACGGTATTCGAAAATGTTGATATGATTAACATCATCAATTTTTATTCTAACTATTTAAAGAATATCAAAAATGTAGATTTTGATTACCAATTAAACTTTGTTATGAAAGTTAACAAATACATGAGTACAAATCTTAATTTTCAGGCTATTTATAATGATGATGCTGTTAGGCGCTTACAATTTAAAGAAGTTTTTGGAATAGGGGTTAACTATGCTTTATAAGTTTATTCGTAATCGTTGTAAAGAAAATCGTTATAGGGAAAACGCGTAATATGAATCTCTTTTACAGCCTTAAAAATAACCTCTTTAAAAGTTTCAAAATTTTCTTTTTCTAAGGCCGAAATAAATAAACACCGCCCATTTAGTTTAGACATCCATGTTTTTTCCCACTCTTGTAGTGTAAAGTGTGCTTTTGTTTTTTTTGTGACCAAATCGTCATCATCAATAGTTTGACGGGTATAGGCGTCAATTTTATTAAAGACTAAAATTGTGGGTTTGTCGGCGCTGTTGATATCAGCCAAAATCTGGTTAACAGAATCGATATGATCTTCAAAAGTAGGATGAGAAATATCGACAACATGTAACAACAAATCGGCTTCACGTACCTCATCTAAAGTTGATTTAAACGATTCTACCAATTGGGTGGGTAATTTTCGTATAAAACCAACAGTATCGGTTACTAAAAAAGGAATATTTTTAATGACTACTTTTCTTACAGTAGTATCGAGAGTAGCAAACAATTTATTTTCGGCAAATACATCACTTTTACTCAAAGCATTCATCAAGGTAGATTTGCCCACATTAGTATAGCCAACTAGTGCTATGCGAACCATTTTTCCGCGATTTTTGCGCTGTACAGCCATTTGCTTGTCAATGCCGGTTAATTTCTTCTTTAACAGCGTAATCTTATCACGGATGATGCGTCTGTCGGTCTCGATTTCTGTTTCACCCGGGCCGCGCATTCCCAACCCTCCTTTTTGTTTTTGAAGATGTGTCCACAATCGGGTTAAGCGAGGTAACATATATTCATATTGTGCCATTTCTACTTGAGTTCTGGCATAGGACGTTTGGGCACGCTGGGCAAAAATATCGAGAATTAAATTCGTACGGTCTAATATTTTACACTCCAGTACGCGTTCTATGTTTCTTGTTTGAGCAGGACTTAATTCGTCATCAAATATGACCGTTTCAATAGCATTTTCTTCAACAAAACGGTTTATTTCATCTAATTTTCCGGAGCCAATATATGTTTTAGGATGTGGTTGCTCTAGTTTTTGCGTAAACTGTTTAACCGATTCGCCTCCGGCAGTAAGGGTTAAAAAAGCAAGCTCCTTTAAAAAATCTTTAACCTGCTCTTCATTTTGATACTTACTTATAACACCTACCAAAACAACGCGCTCTAAAGCTTTTTTACTTTTATCAATCATAGCTGCAAAGATACTCTTTTGCAGGTTTTATCAATATTTTAAAAAAGGATCTTATTTTTGCAGAAGTTTATATATTTATAATATATTTTCACTTACCAAAAACTTTAATATTATCTACAAAAAACCCCCCATCAGATTTAGTACTGCCCGATCCGGTATATTTGAAAGCTATATATATTTCTCCGGAATAAGATGAAATATCAATTTTTCCGGAAGAAATGAATTTGTATGGCGGATCGGTTTTTGAAGCCAAAACAGCATTTACTTTAATCCAATTAGCTTTTAAAAAGTCAGCTTCATTCCCATCAAAATCGTTTGAAATAAAGACTTCTAATGTGGCATTGTCAAAATGATGTTGGGCCGTTTCAAAAATCATATATTCATTTGAATAAATATCCATATCTATAGGTGGCGTAATGAGCCAACCAATATTACTTTGTTCTTTTGAATGATAAGGGGAGAATTCGGCGTAAGTGTTGCCTTTATAGCGTTCACTGTGCCATAATACACTGCCGGCTTCTGCCATATTTAGCCATCCTGTTAGATAGATATTAGGGCCATTGGGCAATGTTTCAAAATTTTCGCTAAAGAAAGCCTCGGGTTGCGCACAACGATTGCCGTTTAGATTGGCAGCGTCATCAGGACTTCTAAGAAGTATTTGTGGGCCGTTATAATTAGATACAATTCCGATTATGGTGCCATTACCCGAGGGGACGATGTCGTTAGAGAAAGTAGCCAAACTATTAGTAAAGACCGAAATACTTTCAGAGCAATCGGTGATAAATTTATCACCACTAAAAGTAACAAGACTTTGTTCAAATTGTACATTTTCTATCCTAACATATTCTGATTGATGGGCACCATTTAATAAACTTTCAATACTTAGAGTCTTTGGTGTAGGCATAGGAGCGTTTATTTCCAAAACCTGAACATCTTGCCCTTGATTAATGTTGACTAACTGAACCAACCCGGCATAATTATCAAACTTTAGTCCTTTTACCTTGATGCGAACCTTATAGCCTTTAAAAAGTTGGTGTACTTTATCGAACCTAAGTGCCAAAGCCCCACTACTATCTTGAATGAAGGCATTTTTATTTGGGATATTACCTTGTTGAGAAGACATGGTAATAACCCCCTCTATATAGTCGTTTTCTGTGATGACGGAATAGTTATTTTTATAAGCTTTAATAAGATCTGAAATGTTAATAAGATTTCCTTTTACGTCAGGAGCAAAGCCCCAAAGTTTCCTTTTATTGACAAATTGCACATCATTTGTTGTTCTTATGAATAATTGGTATTGTCCGTTAAATTTTGACAGAACACCCATGATTTTCCCGTTACCGCTAGGTAAAACGTTATTGGCAAAAGTTGAGTATTCGCTATTTCTTACAATAAGCTCATGACCGTATTTGTCTATAATATGACGGTTTGTAGCCGCGCCGATACTGTTACCGGCATCAAAATACTTACCACCAATTTCATCGGCCCTAAATTGAACGTCATCAATTTCTATTAAGGTGTTTAACTGGTTATCTGACAGGTTGTTTAATGAGACTCGGTGAACCAACCCCCATTCTGAAATAACATCACAAGAAGGTTTTAAAAAACGGTCTAATACGGTTTCAGGTAAACGGCCTATATAATCATTATTTCGCGTTCCTAAAGTGACATCTGATTTGCCGTTATCATTACTTATAAATAAATTTTGAGCCTTTAAATACACTTTTTGACCCACTTTTAATCGGGTATAGATATTGCGCTGATCTAGAGATAATTTGACACCGGCAGTCCCTTCGGGATTTTGAATGGAAATAGACGCATAAAAGTTACCCTGTTCGTCGCTTGAAATAACATAACCCGCTACCACCATACTGTCTTTTACTTGATGAATATTACCCACCGCCTGAGCCTTTAAGTCTGCTAAGGTATTGGTGACTTTTATTTGAGGTTCTACACAGCTAACTTGTGGTGTTGCAAAGTCTGAATTATCATCAACACAGGAGAATAAAAGAATTGTAATAACGAAAAAAAATATAAAATTTTTGGAAAAGGAATGCGTTTTCATGAGTTTATTTTTAAGTTAAAATCTGTAATAAAAATTTAGATAAAAAGTCGCCCCATAGCCATACCAATAGCGTGGACCAAACAAAGGTTTAGATCTGTCTAAATCCTTTTTAAGACGTTTAAAATTAGCATTTCGCGATTGTTCAAATCCACCCGATTTATAAAGGGTGTTGGTTATATTGTTAAGACTGGCAAAAAAACCTACAGTTTTTTGATAGGCAATACGCCACGACTTGCCGCCAATAGCATTTAATAAATAAAATGGATGGAATACCTCTTGTCTTAATAAATTATCTACGACCTCTTGAGTGGCTCCCTGAAAAGGTTGATTGGTTAAGGGGTTTATAAGAAAATTTTCGGTTCGTGTAATAGCTGAAATACTCAAATAGCTATTGCTCAAATAATTTCCCGTTAGTCCTATAAACCAAAAATGAGGACTACGATACTCTAAACCTAAAGAATAAGCCTTTTGAGGGCCATTGGCTAGTTTGTAATTTTTCAAAAAAGCTATACCCAGATTGGTAATTCCAAATTCATCGGCAGAAAGGAATAACCGGGGATTGTTTGTGTAAGTATATTGCCCGATTGCCGCTGCTGCAGTTAACTTGATATTAGAAGTTATCTGTGCTTCCAGTCCAAATTCACCACCAAAATTTTGACGGTCAGAACCTGTTAATATTTGGGATAAGAAAAAAGAATCGTTTGAAGCATCGGTTATGCCGGGAAGACTGACTCCTTGTGCAAAGAAAAATCCTATTTCGGTAACATTTTTAAATTTCGTATAATAACCGGTTAAACGGGTCTTTAAATAGGGTGACCTGAAAATATAACCGGCATCAAAAGAGACGATTTTCTCGTTAGACAGGTTAGGAACAATATCGTGATTGACGCGCACATTTGCAAAAGAATTTCTCAAATTAGGCGCGCGGGTACCGTAAAAGGCGTTTAGGGTTAATAAATGACGTCCCGTTATTTTATAAGTGATACCGCTTTTTACACTTTGCGGATAAAACATTTTTTCTATTCCTTTTCCAAAAGAATTACCGAGGTATTTCCCATTTTCGTACTTTCCTGTGCGCCAAAAATTAACATACGACGATTTGGCGGCAAAATAAAAGTCAATTTTTTTGTAAGAAAACTGCAATTGGGCAAAAAAATCGTAAACACCTTGGTTTAAGTTGTAATTATACAGGAACCTGTCACCTGCCCGTATCACACGATTGGGATTATTTACGTCATTTTGAGCTTCAATACCTGTAGAAAAATCATCCAAGTCGGTAAAACCGGTACCTCCCAATAAATCTTGCATAAGCCCGAAATTTTGTGAAACTAAATTTCTATAAGTGAAAGCCGCGTTTAGAGTTATGTTGTCATTGATGTTTTTTGTGAAAATAGAATTAAAAGTCCAAAGTCTGTCGTCGGTTCTGTCCTCATAAAGATAGTATAGAGACGCCCCATGATTTTTATTTATAGCGTATAAATTAGGCCAATTAATTTGGCTGTAATTAGTATCGTTCAAAAAACGTTGTGTTGCCAAATCGGCTTGTTCTTGACCAAATCTGTCCAAAAAATAACTGGGTAAGTAACGATAATAATCAGGATTGGCATTAGGTGTATTATAATCACCCAAACGGCTGTTTCCTATTTTGCCAAATTGATACGAAATTGTGGTATTTAAATGGGTGTTTTCGTCTATTTTCCAGAAATCACTCAGTAAGAAAACAGGTTCTTCAATATTTTTTACACGCGAGTTCCTTTTTTTACCGTTTTGAAATCCCCAATAGGTATTGTAAGAGCGTCCTTTTAAGTCAAACAACTCTGCCGTATTGGGCGATGATTTTCCACGCCTGTTAGCGGCGTCAAAAGTTGTAAAATTCAGACTGTGATGGCTGTTTAAGGTTTTTTCAACAGCAATAAAAACAGAATTGGCGTCATAAAATGTTCCCTCAAAATAGCCTTCCTCAGCCCAGCGCCTTCCAACAGAGAGAACGTATGACCAACCTTTAGCATTTATCCCCGAAGCATAAGTGGCCATTAAACGGTTACTGTAATTTGTGTTAGTGGCTGCTGAAGACAGGCTAATACCTTTTCTAAAAGACGAGGCACGTACATCAAAGTTTGTCGTACCCAAAAGACCGCCAAAAGTGTATTGATTAGGAGACAGCCCTTCTTTAAAATCGCGATTGCGCATAACATCATTTAAGCCGCCCCAATTACTCCACTGTGGTCGTCCGTCATAAAATTTATTCATTTCGATACCATTTATTAAAATGGTACCGTTGCCGGAATCGTACCCACGAACTCTAAAATGTGCTTGTCCGAATTGAAAAGCGGCAACATTTAAAAAAGCATCTTTAGAAGCCTGTAAAATACCCGAAGTATTTTCTGAACCGCCGCTGTCACTTTCCGTTAAGTCGTTGTCGGTTAAAGAAATAAGCCCACTATCATCTTGAGAGGAAGTGTCAATGTATAATATGATACTTCCTAAATCAATTGTTTCGTCAGATTTTACTGTCACAGGTATTTGCTGTGTTTCAAATCCGTTAAGTTCAATTATCACAATTTGATTACCAACGGGTACTTGTGACAAATAAAAATTTCCCGATGTATCAGAAATTTTAGAAATCGTAGAATTTTTAATAAGAATACTTACACCTTTTAAGGGCGTTATACCATCGGCTTGTGAAATACTTCCTCTGATATTACCAAAATTTTGAGCAAAAACAGTGTAATTTATCCCTAAAAACAACTTGAGAATAAGGTTGAAGTTTTTCATAAAAATGAGTTATAATTTTTATTTTAAAAAAAAGCGCCCCCAATTTACAATTTTAAGCGTGAATAAAATATGATTTGTCATTGTTTAATAGTTTTTAAATGTAAATTTGTTAGGCTTTATTAAATTTTAATTAAAATGACATTAAGGCGCGTTTTGACCTGTTGTTTTGTTGTGTGTTATTCGGTTATTTTGGCACAACAAAATGCGAGAAAATTCAGTATAAGGACGGTGGCTTTTTACAATGTAGAAAACCTTTTTGACACCGTAAACAATCCAAAAAAATTTGATGATGACTTTACTCCAACGGGAAAAAACCACTACACATCTACAATTTATTGGAATAAAATAAATCACATAGCGCGGGTTATTTCAGAAATTGGCAAATCAAAAACAGGTACCAGTCCCACATTAGTAGGTTTGGCAGAAATAGAAAACAGAGCGGTTATTCAAGATTTACTAAGCACAAAATATTTAAAAGATAACAACTACGGAATAATCCATTACAATTCGCCGGATGAACGCGGGATAGATGTAGCACTTATATATTTAAAACGCTATTTTAAACCTGTAAGTCAAACAACACATACACTTTATATCTATAAAAAAAACGGCAAACGTGATTATACGAGAGATCAACTACTTGTTTCTGGAATCTTAGACGGCGAACTTATCTATGTCATTGTAAACCACTGGCCCTCCAGAAGTGGTGGGGAAACCAAAAGCCGTCCTTTTAGAGAAGCTGCCGCCGCTTTAAATGTAAAGCTGATAGACTCTTTGCAAAAAATAAACCCTAGGGCTAAAATTATAACGATGGGTGATTTAAATGACGCCCCCAAAAGCCCCAGTCTTAAAAAAGTATTAAAAACAGTTGGTGAAAAAAAGAAATTAAAATCTGCCGACCTTTTTAACCCTATGGAAAAACTTTTTAAAGAAGGAAACAGTAGCTTAATTTACCGCGATAATCTAAATCTTTTCGATCAAATAATTGTCAGCGCTCCTTTTGTTTCAAAAGATTATAGTTCTTATCGTTTTTATTCGGCCAATATTTACAACCCTTCATATATTATAACTAAAGAAGGCCGGTTTAAAGGCTATCCTTTTAGAAGCTATTCTTACGGCAAATACATAGGGGGCTATAGCGACCACTATCCGGTTTATATTTATTTGATAAAACAACAAAAATAATTAAAACAGCGCCTTGACAACATCTTCTACCCGTGACGCTTTGAGAATGGTGATTTTGCATTTCGAGTTATTTATTTTAGCAAATTTTGATACTAAAATAGCTTCAAAACCCAATTTTTCGGCTTCTAAAATACGCTGTTCAATACGGTTAACAGGACGTATTTCGCCCGCTAAGCCAACCTCGGCGGCAAAACAATAATTATGCGGAACGGCCTTGTCTTGATTAGACGATAAAATAGCCACAATTACGGCTAAATCTATGGCGGGATCGTCAACGCTTATGCCGCCGGCGATATTTAAAAAAACATCTTTAGCCCCTAATTTAAACCCTACGCGTTTTTCGAGAACTGCCAACATCATATGCAGACGCTTGATATTATAACCTGTAGCCGAACGCTGAGGTGTTCCGTAAACAGCACTACTTACCAACGCTTGAACTTCTATCATAAAAGAACGTTGCCCCTCTTGTGTGGCCGCAATAACAGAACCGCTAAGCGACGTGTCTTTTTTAGGGATAAGTAGTTCAGAGGGATTTAAAACTTCACGTAATCCATTTTGTCTCATTTCGTAAATACCCAATTCAGCAGTAGCGCCAAACCTGTTTTTTTGAGCGCGTAAAATGCGATATAAATGATTGCGATCACCTTCAAACTGTAAAACAACATCTACCATGTGTTCTAATATTTTAGGACCTGCTATTGTTCCTTCTTTGGTAATATGGCCAATTAAAATAACAGGCGTGGCAGTTTCTTTAGCGTATTTTATGAGTTCGGCAGCTGTTTCGCGAATTTGAGACACACTTCCGGGTAGGGCGTCAATGGCGTTTGTGTAAAGTGTCTGAATAGAATCTATTACGAGCACTTCGGGTTGTTCTAATGCTACAACGCTAAAAATATGTTGCGTATTTGTTTCTGTTAAAACAAAACAGGCTTTATTTTTAGCACCCAAGCGTTCGCCACGCATTCTAATTTGATTCTTACTTTCTTCACCCGAGACATACAATACTTTTTTATCTAATCCGAGTGCTATTTGTAATATTAAAGTTGATTTTCCTATACCGGGCTCACCTCCCAATAAAGTAACAGCTCCTTTAACAAGCCCCCCGCCTAAAACACGATCTAACTCTTTATTATTAGTAATAATACGATCTTCTTTACTAAAACTAATTTGATGAATAGGTGTAGCCTTTGCAGAAGGCTTAAAACTTGAAGACTGTTTCCAACGGCGTTTTTCATCTTTTATGACAACTTCTTCTACAATGGTATTCCATTGCCCACAAGAAGTACATTGCCCTAGCCATTTGGCGTGTTGAGCGCCACAATTCTGACAAAAAAAAGTTGTTTTGGATTTAACCATAAATTTTTAATTACCAACAAAGATAACGATTAGTTAGAAAAAGTATTAGAAGCTTTGTAAAGTAATTCCAAATGAATTTTCTCCCTTTATTTGTGGCTTAAAGAAGTTGCAAAATTTTAAACAAAAGCTCTTAAATTACCATTGAATATTGTGAGACATAAAAAAATGGAAAAAGTAAATAATGTATTACATTTATAAACCATAAAAACAGTTTTAATAAATTGGGTGCCTTATTTATAAATATAAAGACCAAACCTTATGACTATTACAAAAACTAATCTAAGCTTGAGAATATATATTATTTGTATCTACATTTTTGTAACCCAAATTGAACCGGGTTTTTCTCAAGAACGTGATTTAACGAAGAAAAGCACTGAATTTTCAAGCCAAAAAATAGGCGTTGTGCTTCAGCCATATACCGCCCGCCGAGGTGTTGACGAAATTTCTATAGCGCCCAACATACTTTACCCTAAAGTTGTTAAGATGTTAAACGAAATGGAAATTGAGCTAATTGATACAAAAAGTATTGACCTAACGACAGAAGAAAAAAAACAATACGGCGTATGGAATAGACTTGCTATGGCCGATGCCCATTTAGGAAAAGCCGTTTCGCCAATGGTTAAAAAAGGAATATTCACCGTAGGTCTTTTAGGAAATTGTAACAGTTCTTTGGGGATTTTGGCCGGACTTCAGCATTCCGGATCCGACTCAAAACTGTTAAAAGTAGGGCTGATTTGGATTGACGCTCATGGCGATTTTAACACTCCCGAAACCACTTTAAGCGGATGGTTAGGAGGAATGCCCGTGTCGGTAGCATCAGGACAGAGTCTTTTTAGGTTGCGACAAAAAACGGGTTTAAATCCACCTATTTCTACAGAAAATATAATAATGATGGGGCTGAGAGATGTTGACCCTCTTGAACAGGATTTAATCAACAATTCTAAGATTACCACTATCTCAACAAAAGAAATGCTTGAAAAGAGCCCACGAATGTTGAAAGCACTAGACAGACTATCCGAGCAGGTAGATGTTATATATCTGCATATTGATTTGGACATCCTCGACGCTTCTGAAATACCAGGAAGTTTTTTTGAGGTAAAGAAAGGTCCCACAGCGGCCCAGCTTCAAATACCAATCCGTTTTTTAATGCAAAACAAAAAAGTTAAGGCACTGGGGTTGTCGTCTTTTCCTACCGCAAAAAAAGGCCGAAAAACAAGCATGAAATCAGCAATGATAATCTTTCAAGCTGCTTTAAAAGGCCTTACCGATAGGCGTTTCAAATAAGTTTAATTTAGAAATAGATTTTATGATGAGAGATAAAATGTCTTCTCAATATGCTGATATAACTAAATTTAAAGTATTATTTATTGGGCGACGACCTTTAAAGATTTTTTAAAGTTTTCACCTTTAATAAGTATAAAGCTCACTTGATACTTGGGTAATTGAATATTTTGCGAGAAGCCATTTTGAACCCTTACATTTTCTTTATTATATAATAATCTACCTACAACGTCATAGGCTTTTATAGAAGCTTGACCACTATATCCGTTAATCTTTAGGGCATTATTAACATAATAGAATTGGATGTTTTTAGTGAAATCATCTACAGA
>CAZMBM010000075.1:0-10452 GCA_964564475.1 uncultured Flavobacteriaceae bacterium
GGGGGAGATTTCCCCTTTTTAGGTTGATTTAACATATATATCTAATTAATAGGTTTTTTCACAAAATTTAATTTTAAATAGTTGTGTTTTAAAAGTTTGAAACTTGACAATTATCATAGTTAAACTCAAAAAAGCCTTTTACTTTTACGTCTTGTTTTAAAATTAAGAATCAAAAACTATGAAAGATCAAAAAAAATTAATCTGCGACGCCAATGAAGCTGTTGCACGAATTGCGCATAAAACTAATGAAGTATGCGCCATTTATCCCATTACTCCTGCTTCGCCTATGGGAGAGCATGCCGAAGTATTTAGCGCCAGAGGAGAAAAAAATATATGGGAAAATATTCCAAAAATAGTAGAAATGCAGAGTGAAGGCGGTGCTTCGGGCGCCGTTCATGGTGCCTTACAGGGAGGCGCACTAACAACAACATTTACAGCCTCTCAAGGTCTATTATTAATGATTCCAAATATGTACAAAATTGCCGGAGAATTACTGCCTACGGTCATACATGTAGCTGCCAGAACAATCGCAACACATGCTTTATCCATTTTTGGAGATCACAGTGATGTTATGGCCACGCGTCAAACAGGATTTGCGATGCTTTTCGGAAATTCTGTTCAAGAGGCACAAGATATGGCTCTTATCGCTCAAGTAGCAACTCTAAAATCTAGAATCCCTTTCTTAAATATTTTTGACGGCTTTAGAACATCACACGAAATTTCTAAAATTGACGCCATCCCTTCGAAGGTTATCGGAGAAATGATGCCCGAAGACGCTATTACTGCACATAAAAACCGTGCCTTAAATTCTGAAAACCCTGTTATTAGAGGGACATCACAAAATCCCGATGTCTTTTTCCAAGCCAGAGAAGCCGCCAATACTTTCTATGATAATGTCCCTAAAATTGTTCAAGAAGTTATGGATGACTTCTATGTTAGAACCGGCAGGGCATATAAATTATACGATTATGTAGGGGTCAAAGATGCCGAGCGTATTATTATAATTATGGGCTCAGGTGCGGGAGCTGTTAAAGAAACTATTGCCAAAATGACCTCAGAAGGTGAAAAAGTCGGGGCTTTACTTATAAGGCTTTACAGACCTTTCTCATTAAAACATTTTATCAAAGCCATCCCTAACAGCGTAAAACAGATTGCCGTTTTAGACCGTACAAAAGAACCGGGTAGTTTGGGCGAACCTCTGTATATAGACGTTGTTAACGCCTTTGTAGAAGCGGCTAAAAAAATGCCGCAAATTATTGGCGGTCGTTATGGTCTGTCTTCTAAAGAATTTACACCGGCCATGGTAAAAAGTGTTTATGACGAAATGCTTAAAGAAAATCCTAAAAAACACTTTACCGTTGGTATAAATGACGATGTGACACATACAAGTTTAGATTACGATACACATTATAAAACAAAAAAAGAAACCATTAACTGTATGTTTTACGGTTTGGGCTCCGATGGTACCGTTGGTGGTAACAAAAACTCAATTAAAATCATCGGTCAAACAACTGATAATTTTGTACAAGGCTATTTTGTGTACGACTCAAAAAAAGCCGGTGCTCAAACAGTATCGCATTTAAGGTTTGGTCCTAAACCTATTGAATCGACTTACTTAATAAATACAGCCGACTTTATAGCTTGCCATCAATTTAACTTTGTAGAAAAATATGACGTCGCAAAAGAATTAAGAGCGGGTGGTACATTTTTGCTAAATGCCCCCTACCCTAATGATAAAGTTTGGGATAAGTTACCCAAACCCTTGCAAGAACACATTATTAACAAAAAGCTTAAATTTTATGTCATAGACGCAACAACTGTTGCCCACGAAGCCCATCTTGGCAAAAGAATAAATACCATTTTACAAACCTGTTTCTTTGCTATTTCGGGCGTATTACCCAAAGATGAAGCTATCAAAAAAATTAAAGAAGCTATTGTTAAATCGTATTCACATAAAGGTGATAAAGTTGTTCAAATGAACTTTAACGCCGTTGATAAAGCTCTCGATAATTTGCATAAAGTAAATTACCCTAACACCATAACCAGCGACACAGAAATTGAAGCGGCTATGTCCAAAAAAGCACCAAAATTTGTACAAGAAGTTTTGGGGACAATTTTAGAAGGTCGCGGCGATGAATTACCGGTAAGTGCTTTCCCTGTTGATGGCACTTTCCCATTAGGCACTACAAAGTATCAAAAATTAGGTATTGCCGATATAATTCCTATTTGGGATGACGAAAACCTTTGTACACAATGTAATAAATGTGTTATGATTTGTCCTCATGCCGCCATTAGGTCGAAAGTTGTGAGCAATGAAGCACTTAAAGAATTTCCAAGCCATTTAAAACATGTCCCCGCAAAAGGACGTCCTTTTAAAAGTGAGGAAGAATCATATATTTTACAAGTATCACCCGAAGATTGTACAGGTTGCGATTTATGTGTAGCCGTTTGTCCGGCAGTTAGTAAAGACAATCCCGACTTTAAAGCTATAAACATGCACAATAAGTTAGAGAAATCTGAAGTAGAAAATGAAAATTGGGATTACTTTATAGACTTACCAAATTACGACCGCAAAGAATTGACCATAACAAATGTAAAGGGGTCACAATTTTTAGAACCTTTATTTGAATTCTCAGGTGCCTGTTCGGGTTGTGGTGAAACACCATACATTAAGCTCGTTACTCAGTTATATGGTGACAGTATGATTGTTGCCAATGCCACAGGCTGTTCGTCTATCTACGGTGGTAATTTACCCACTACACCTTACGCCACAAATAAAGACGGTAGAGGTCCCGCATGGGCAAATTCTCTTTTTGAAGACAATGCCGAATACGGCCTTGGTATGCGTTTGGCACTAACTAAAAAACAAGAATTGGCTACACATTTGTTAAAATCTGTCGAACTTTTAGTTGGAAGTGACATTGTCGAATCCATATTAAACAACCACGAAAATAACGAGGCAGAAAAAGAAGCTAAATTAAATGACATCGCCAAATTAAAAAGATTACTCAAAAAATTAGACGATACCGATGCTAAAAAACTTCTCAATCTAATTTCGTATTTGAGAAAACAACTCGTTTGGATATTTGGTGGCGACGGTTGGGCTTACGACATTGGCTACGGCGGACTGGACCATGTTTTGGCGTCGGGTGAGGATGTTAATATTTTGGTCTTAGACACAGAGGTCTATTCAAATACCGGTGGCCAAACATCTAAATCTACACCGTTGGGTGCCAGTGCTAAATTCTCTATTTCGGGAAAACGCACTCAGAAAAAAGACATCGCCTTGCAAGCCATATCTTATGGAAATGTTTATGTCGCTCAAATAGCCATGGGTGCCAAAGATTTACAAACACTAAAAGCTATAGAAGAAGCCGCGGCTTACCCGGGACCCTCTATAATTATCGCTTATTCTCATTGTATAGAACACGGTTACGACCTCGGAAACGGTGCCAGCCAACAAGTTAAAGCTGTTGATAGTGGTTTTTGGCCATTGTTTAGATTTAATCCACTAAATCCTAAAGGAAAGAAATTTAAATTAGACTCCAAAGCGCCTAAAATCCCTCTAAAAGAGTTTATGTATAACGAAGCCCGTTTTACTCGTGTTGTCAAAGACAATCCCGATGTGGCCGCCGATTTATTAGAAAGAGCTCAAAAAAATGTTGAAGAAAAATGGGAAAAATTAGAGCTTTATCAGCATATTTAATGTAAATATCATTGAGTTGTTCGGGTCTTAAAGACCCGAACAACTTTTTTTTAAAGCATATAATGAATAAAAAATCAAACTTACTTTTGTCAAAAGCACGCGACAAAGTTGCAAGGGCAAATCAAGAACTTATGAAACCTCATACAGATATTGTGTCATTTTCTGTATGCACAAACGCACGACTCGCAATACAACTTCTCTTAGAATCTTACTTAATAAAAAACAACGTACCCATAAAAGAAAACGAATCTTTAGCTTTACTTTTAGAACGTTGCATTTTACACGATAAAAAATTTAAAAATATCGATATTTCTAAAATGGAATGCAGGCATAATACTACTAATGGTGCTTATTGCAGTAGTATTAACAAAGTTAGCTACTGCTACAATACTGCAAAAGAAATTGAAGCCCTTATCAAAAATTAGTTTTTTTAATTTGAGCAACTTAATTTGTTAGCTTATATTTGTTAAAAATAAAACTAATGAACGTCATTTTATTCGACAGTAATGTTCGCAATGCTCTTTTACCCTTAAGCTTTACACGTCCGGTTGCCGATATTCGCATAGGTATTTTAACCATTCGTGAAAAATGGGAAAACTTACTCAACACTACTACCTCTACAATTACAGAAGACTATTTGACCGACAAATACCCCATGGTAGAGTTTGATACCAATATTATGGTTAATGCTTCTTTTATTCCTACTGAGAGTTTGGCCCAAAGGGTTAAAAATCTCAATGAAAATGAAGCCCTTTTAAAAGACGGTATCATTGTGGCCTTTTTTTCGAGAAATCCACAAGAAACGGTAGATTTTGACACTTACAACTGTACAGAGCTAAATGAAAATCTCTTACAAATAAAAAATGTTTGGGATATTTTTAAGCTAAATGAAGCGGCTATTTCTGCTGACTTTAAAATACTTACAAGCGGAAAAGCATCTCAACCTATTCCCGAGACAGTTCATTGTATAAATAGAGCGCAAATATTTTTAGAAGAAGGCGCTAAAGTAGAGGTAGCTGTATTAAATGCCTCTAAAGGCCCCATTTATTTAGGAAGAGATAGCGAAATTATGGAAGGCTGTATGATAAGGGGTCCTTTTGCAATGGGCAACAACGCTGTTCTAAAGATGGGTGCTAAAATTTACGGAGCTACAACTCTTGGTCCCCATTGTAAGGTAGGTGGTGAAGTAAATAACAGTGTTTTCTTTGGTTATTCTAACAAAGCTCACGACGGTTTTTTAGGGAATTCTGTCATAGGTGAATGGTGTAATTTGGGTGCCGATACCAACAACTCAAATCTTAAAAACAATTATGCCAATGTTAAATTGTGGAATTATGAAACAGAGCGCTTTAAAGACACGGGGCTTCAATATTGCGGCCTCATAATGGGCGATCACTCAAAATGTGGTATAAACACTATGTTTAACACGGGGACCGTGGTAGGTATAAGTGCCAACATTTTTGGAGGTAATTTCCCTAGAAACTTTATTCCTTCTTTTTCTTGGGGTGGCAGTGCCGGATTTTCTGAATACAAATTACTCAAAGTATTTGAAGTAGCTAATAAGGTTATGGTTCGCAGAGGTTTAGAATGTAGCAAACAAGAACAAGACATCCTAAAGAGTGTTTATAACGAAACGGCTAAATACCGAAATTACTAGAATTTTAATATTTATTAAGTCAGTATGAACCGTTGTATTTGTTAACGAATACAACCCAAATTTTTATGCTTCAAAGTTTTAGGATTTTTTTCGCGACACAACAAAAATAACAACTATAGGAACCGCCAACCCTACAACCAAAAAAGTCTCGGTTAAAATTAAACTTGGCAGCAAAGCCAAAGTCAATAAATAACCGGCCATAGCTCCGCCCAAATGGGCCGCATGCCCAATGTTGCCTAACTGCTTTTTCATGCCATAAATAGAATAGAGTAAATAGCCAATACCAAAGACATATCCCGGTAAGGGTACCGGTAAAGGGAACATTATTAAAGTCATATCGGGATACAATAATATTGAAGCGTATAAAATACCTGCCACAGCTCCCGAAGCCCCTACCGCACTGTAATAATCGTTATTTTTATGATAAAAAAATGAAAAATACGACGAAGCCATCAAACACAAGACATAAATAATGCCAAATAAAACGGAACCAAAGTTTTCGATTACTATGGGGGCAAATAAGTACAAAGCGTACATATTAAAAAAGAGGTGCATATAATCTACGTGCAAAAAACCTGAGGTGATATGTCTTATGAGCTCACCATGTTTTATAGCTCCCACATTGAATTTAAATTTATCGAAAAAAGAACGATTGTTAAAGCCTTTTAAAGACATTAAAACATTAGCGGCAATTATAAGAAGTAAGAGTTTGTTCATATTTTATATATTTATCAATGATGCTCCTTAAAAACGTCATTTCGAGTGATTTTTGAGAAATGTAATGAATCAAAAATTGTATCGAGAACCTATTCTAATTGATGAATTTTCTTTGTTCTCGATATAATTTTCTTATGAAAATCACTCGAACTGACGAAAATATTAATCTATTTCAAACCAATTAGCGATGAGGTCTTGTGCTTCCGAGTCTTTTTTGATATAAACAAACTCGTTACTCGCCATATCGTATTTATAATCGGCGCTCCAAGTTTTGTAATGCACAACCACCTCTTTTATAGCATTGCAGACGTATTCTATTTCGGCATTTGTAATGGTAGGATGAATTGACATACGTATCCATCCGGGGCGTTCTATTAAACAACCCTCTTCTATTTGTTCCATAAAGTCATGCGATGTATGTTGATCTACATGCAATAAAAAATGTCCGTAAGTACCGGCACAAGAGCAGCCCCCACGGGTTTGAATACCATACTTATCATTCAACAATTTGACGATTAGATTAAAATGTACATCGTCAACATAAAAAGAAAAAATACCCAAACGGTTATGATGTTGTCCGGCTAAAAGGTGTAAGTTTTTAATATTTTCTAAACGGTTAAAAATGTAGTCATTTAATTCGTGTTCGCGTGCTAATATTTTATCTACACCCATTTTAACTTTTAATTGAATGGCTAAAGCCGTTCTAATAGTCTGCAAAAATCCCGGTGTGCCGCCGTCTTCGCGAAGTTCTATATCGTCTAAATAGATATGTTCACCCCACGGATTGGTATAACTTACCGTGCCCCCACCCGGATTATCGGGTACCATATTGTGATACAACTTATCGTTAAACAATAAAACACCGCTACTGCCGGGGCCTCCTAAAAACTTATGTGGTGAAAAAAATATGGCATCTAAATAGCCGTTTGCATCCTCTTTGGGATGCATATCAATATTGACATAGGGTGCAGAACAGGCAAAATCTACAAAACACAGCCCTCCCACTTCGTGAATCATATTGGCTACCTTATGGTAATCTGTTTGGATACCTGTAACATTTGAACATGCCGTGATTGAGGCTATTTTAATGGTGCGATTTTTATACTTGTCGAGTAATTTTTTAAAACTTTTAAAACAGACCAAACCCGTTTCTTGACAGGGAATTATCTCAACATCGGCAATGGTTTCTTCCCATGAGGTTTGGTTGGAATGGTGTTCCATATGAGTGATAAAAACCACCGGTTTGAGTTCGGTTGGAATGCTTGCATAATTTGTTAACGATTCGGGAATTCGCAAGCCTAAAATACGCTGAAACTTATTTATAACCCCTGTCATACCGCTACCTTCGGTAATAAGCACATCGTGTTTTGAAGCATTGACATGTTCTTTAATTATATGACGTGCTTTATGATAAGCCAAGGTCATAGTAGCGCCTGTAAATGATGTTTCGGTGTGCGTATTGGCCACATAAGGCCCAAATTCGTTTAAAAGCTTTTCTTCAATAGGCCTGTATAAACGTCCACTGGCTGTCCAGTCGGTATAAATAATTGTTTTTTCTCCAAAAGGCGATTTAAAAGTCTGGTTATGACCGATAATATTTTCTCTAAAAGGCTTAAAATAATTCTCTAAATCGCTCTTCATAATCTTCAATTTAAGCCGTTATTCCGGCTATGCTTTTAATCTCAGTGATAATTTTTTGTGCCAAATCATCAGCACTATTTTGAGAAGTACTCTCTGTATAAATTCTGATTATGGGTTCGGTATTAGATTTACGCAGATGCACCCATTCGGTTTCAAAATCAATTTTAACACCGTCAATGGTGCTCACTTGTTCATGAGCGTATTTCTTAGCCATTTGAATCAAAATCTTATCGACATCTAAATCGGGTGTTAATTGTATTTTATTTTTGCTCATAAAATATGACGGGTAAGAAGCTCTTAATACCGAACAAGCCTCTTTTTTATGTGCCAAATGCGATAAAAACAAAGCCACACCTACCAGCGAGTCACGTCCGTAATGTGCTTCAGGATAAATAATACCCCCGTTACCTTCTCCTCCTATAACTGCGTTGTTTTCTTTCATTTTAGATACCACATTAACCTCACCAACAGCCGAAGCCTCATAAGTACCCTTGTGCTTAATTGTTACATCGCGTAAAGCGCGTGAAGATGACAAATTAGATACGGTATTTCCGGGTGTGTGTGTTAAAACATAATCGGCACAGGCCACCAGCGTGTATTCTTCACCAAACATAGTACCGTCTTCATTCACAATGGCCAAACGGTCAACATCGGGGTCAACTACAATGCCTAAATGAGCATTTTCTTTTACAACCAGTTTAGATATTTCGACAAGATGGGCGGGTAAAGGCTCAGGATTATGAGGAAAATGACCATTGGGTTCGCAATATAATTTCACACATTCTACACCCAATTTTTCCAGTAAATCAGGAATGGCAATGCCTCCGGTTGAATTTACGGCATCTACCACTACTTTAAATCGGGCAGCTTTTATAGCTTCAACATCAACAAGTTGCAGCTTTAAAACTTCCTTGATATGTTTTTTAATATAATTGGCTTTTTTTCTAAACTTTCCTAAGTCGTCAACTTCCGAAAAATTAAAATCTTCTGTATCGGCTAATTTTAAAACCTTATCGCCTTCTTCGGCATTTAAAAATTCGCCATCAGAATTTAAAAGTTTTAAGGCATTCCACTGCTTTGGATTATGTGAGGCCGTAATAATAATACCCCCTTGCGCCTTTTCTAAAGCAACAGCGACCTCTACTGTAGGGGTGGTTGACAAACCTAAATCAACTACATTTATACCCAAACTCATGAGTGTTTCGCATACCAATCCACTTACAATTTTGCCGGAAATGCGCGCATCACGCCCCACAATAACTTTGAGTTTATCCTTTAAATTGTTTTGAGACTTAAGCCACGTACCGTAGGCAGCGGCAAATTTGACGGTATCCAGAGGGGTAAGATTATCGTTCACCGTACCTCCTATGGTACCGCGAATTCCTGAAATTGATTTTATTAAAGCCATGCGTAATTTTTAAAGAAACAAATGTAAGTTTATTAGTTGAAAATATAAAGAAATTAACAATAATTGACATATGACTCTAAGGCTTTGCTTGGATAATGAGTAAGCCTTTTTTTAATAAAAAAAGCCGCTTTACAATCGCAAAGCGGCTTTAAAATTATTTTGAGAAAAATTATTTACCTTTTTTCTCTAATTGCTCTTTTAAATCGGCTAAGGCAGAAATATCGCCTAAGGTAGATTTTTCAGCATTTTCAGCTTTTTTATTAGCCGTTTTAAGATTTTTTTGTTCTTCTTCTTTAAAGATAGCTGTATGCGATACCACTATTTTTCTGAAGTCTTTATTGAACTCAATCACTTTAAATTCGGCTGTATCACCTTTTTCCAACTTGCTGCCATCTTCTTTTTCAAGTAAACGTCCCGGAGCAAAGGCTTCGGCATCATCATCTTCAAAGGTTACAATAGCGCCTTTGGCATTTTTCTCTTTTATGGTGCCTTTATGTACAGAGCCCAACTTAAATTTGGCTTCTTTAGCTGTCCAAGGATTTTCTTCGGTTTGTTTATGACCTAAGTTAAGTTTGCGTCCTTCAACATCTAATTCAAGTACAACCACATCGAGTTTATCGCCAACTTTTACAAAATCAGAAGGGTGTTTAACTTTTTGTGTCCATGATAAATCAGAAATATAAACCAAGCCGTCTATTCCTTCTTCCAATTCGACAAATACACCAAAATTTGTGTAATTTCTTACAGTACCTGTGTGTTTAGAACCTACAGGGTATTTTGACGTGATATCTGTCCAAGGATCGGGAGACAATTGTTTCATACCCATAGACATTTTGCGTTGTTCGCGGTCTAAAGTTAAGATTTGTGCTTCGACTTCATCGCCTAATTTGACAAAGTCTTGAGCCGAACGCAAATGTGTTGACCACGACATTTCTGAAACGTGAATCAATCCTTCTACACCCGGAGCCACTTCAATAAAAGCACCATAATCTGCTATAATAGCTACTTTACCTTTTACTTTATCGCCAACTTTTAGGTTTTCATCTAGAGCTTCCCAAGGATGTTTACTCAATTGTTTTAAACCTAATTGGATACGTGTTTTTTCATCGTCAAAGTCAAGGATAACCACATTTAGTTTTTGGTCTAATTCTACCACTTCACTTGGATGGTTAATACGACTCCACGATAAATCGGTAATATGAATCAATCCGTCAACACCACCAAGGTCAACAAACACACCATAAGAAGTAATGTTTTTAACCACACCCTCTAAAACTTGACCTTTTTCTAATTGGCCAATAATTTCGCGTTTTTGTAATTCGA
>CAZMBM010000076.1:0-10413 GCA_964564475.1 uncultured Flavobacteriaceae bacterium
TATCAAATAGGAAAACGGGTGGTCGATTTAAAATTTATCAGTTTGGTAAACCTTATTTTAGATAAAGAAGCCGTTACCGAACTCATTCAGAATGATTTTAATAAAAAGCGTCTAAAAACCGAATTAGAATCTATTTTGGAAGATAAAAAACGAGAAGAAATTTACCACAACTATTACGCGTTAGAACAAAATTTGGGTGGGGCTGGCGCGAGTGATAAAACGGCACAATTAATCTTCAGACAAATATAAAAATTGGACTAAATTGCAATTGTATTGCAGAATTGTCCATATTTTTATATATTTGTTGTGTGATTAATAGAATTTTACATAAAATACTTTTAGAAATATCAACCTATTATCCGGTAGTTACGATAACCGGACCAAGACAATCAGGTAAAACGACATTGATAAAAAAAGTATTCCCAAAGCTGCCCTATGTGTTATTAGAAACTCCTGATATAAAAGAACGCGCCTTAGAAGACCCAAAGTCTTTTTTAGCCAATTTTAAAAATGGCGCTATTTTAGACGAAATTCAAAATGTTCCACAACTGTTTTCTTATATTCAAGGAATTGTAGATGATAATGACAGTATTAAATTCATTCTTTCCGGTTCTCAAAATTTTCTGTTACTTCAAAATATAAACCAAACTTTAGCAGGGCGAACAGCCGTTTTAAAGTTATTACCTTTTTCTTTAGAAGAATTAAAACCAACTAAATACAAAATCAAAAATAGTCTCAACTATATTTTTAAAGGTTCATATCCCAGACTTTACGATAAAAATATTCCAACTGAAAATTTTTATTCAGACTATATTCAAACTTATGTTGAGCGAGATGTAAGAACAATAAAAAATATTGGAAACTTAAATACTTTTAGGCGCTTTTTACAATTATGTGCTGGCAGAATTGGTCAAATTCTAAACATAGATTCATTGGCTACAATCAGCGGTATTAGCTTAAATACAGCCAAAAGTTGGCTTTCAATTTTAGAGGCAAGCTATATTGTACATTTATTGCAACCGCATCATAAAAACTTTAATAAACGCTTAATAAAAAGACCTAAATTGTATTTTTATGACACTGGTTTAGCTTGTAATTTATTGAGAATAAAGTCAGCTGAACAATTAGAATTACATCATATGAGAGGTAGTTTATTCGAGAATTTTATATTAAATGAGCTCTTAAAATCTAAACTAAATAAGGCGCAAATTCCCAATTTTTATTTTTGGAGAGATAAACACGGTAAAGAAATTGACTGTATTGTTGAAACTGCAGAAAAATTAATACCAATAGAAATAAAATCAGGTAAAACTTATACAAAAGACTATTTTAAAAATTTAAATTATTGGAATAAATTATCAAATAGTCATGCTGCTGATTCTTATCTTATTTACAATGGCGATAATAATGAAACCCTTTTAAATGGTCATTTAATTAGTTGGAATAACTTAGATGAAATTCCTTTAGAATGACAATTTTAACCCCTTGCTAATTTCAAGTATTTCTTTTTAAATTTCACCATTAAAATACCGGCTCTAAACAACATCCAAATATAAAAGGCTATCCAAATACCATAGAGTTTTAGGTTAAAATAATCAGCTATGAGTAGTGTGGGTAAAAAGCCCAAAAAAGTGGCTATCAATAAGGTGTTTCGCAAAGTTTTAGCTTCGGCCAGACCTTTAAATAAACCGTCAAATACAAAGGCTATCGCGTTAAGCGGTTGCATGAGCAAAACCATCCAAAAAACGGCTTCGAAAGTTTGAATAACCAAAGTATCTTTGGTAAATATTTCTGCTATAAAGGTGTAAAAAACAGCACAGACTATAGCCAAAATAACTGATACTATTATGGCGTATTTCATCAAATCAAGACTGAGTAGTTTTAGCGATTTATAATTGTGCTCACCCAATAATTTTCCCGAAATAATATTCCCTACACTGGAATATCCATCGATAAAAAAAGCAAAAAACAACCACAACTGAAAAGCAATGGTTTGTGCGGCGATATAATTATTACCGTATTTTGTAGCATACGCATTAGACAGGTACAAGGCTACATTTAAGGCTAAAGTCCGTACAAATAAATTTAAACTGAGGTTGACCAAACGTCTGAGCTCTTTGTTAAAAGGCAGTTTAAATCTAAAATTAAAAGGTGTCTTTTTTAGCATCAAGACAAAGGCCATTACAGCCATAACTAACTGTGCCAACACGCTGGCAATAGCCGCACCTTTAATATGCATAGGTTCAATAAAACCTTTAATACCATACACCAAAGCAAAGTCTAAAACCACATTTAACAGCGCACCAACTATGCTGATAACCATAGGCCAATAGGTGTTTTGCATGCCGCGAAAAACACCAAAAACCGAAAAGACAAAAAGCGTTAACGGAAAGCCCAAAGCGCGAATTTTGTAATAATCTACCGCATAGTTTAAAATCAAACCTTCGGCATTGTACAGCTTGAATATAAATTGCACAAAAAACAACGTTAATGCATAAATGCTAAAACTAATAATGAGATTTATAACAATGATTTGTGCCGGTAAATCGCTTATGTCTTTTAATTTTTTGGCCCCTAAATATTGGGCTACTATAGCCGAAATGGCCGAACGGGTTTGGGCAAAAATCCACACTAAGGCCGCAATAAAAGAGCCTGCAATACCCACTGCCGCCAAAGATTCAATGGGATTCACGTCGATATTACCTACAATAGCTGTATCGGTAATAGACAACAAAGGTTCGGCTATGCCCGCAATGATAGCCGGTACTGCTAGTTTATTGATGTATTTAAACGAAATACGCTGACTCAAATCAAAGCTCTTTTAAAGTTTTGCAAGGTCGGTATTTTTAACATAAAAAACTGCGGTAAATCTCTTATAAATCTAGCGAAATTTTTGACTTGAGACAAAATATTTCTATGTTTTACTTCTCGATACTTTTCAAAATTAAAATTCTGAAAAACGCGAAGTGACGCTTCTAAAAAGTGCTTAGGGTTTAGAATTGCAAACCTACTCTGTTATACTTTTAAGCATATCCTTAATATCGCCGGGCGTACTCATAATACGCATAAAGGTGCCCATAGATAATTCTGGCCAACTCAGAGCCAAGCGGTATTTACCGTGAAGCATAGTGACTTTTTTGCCTTGAAGGATAATTTCGTAAGGCATGGCAGCGATATTTTCTTCACCTATTTTAGGGAGGAAATAAGGTTCGCCATCTTCTGTGTTTAGTAAAGCGACACCATATACAATGGTTTTTTTATCAGATAAATCGAGTTTGTAAACCAATTTTGTGTCGCTTTTATTATTGGCTAAATTGGCTTCAATAATTTTACGCCCTTCTTCAAATGACGTAAACGTATTTAATGTCACAGGGTCAGAAAAATACGGCATCATTATTTTATAATGGTATTTCCACAGTTTTTGGGCTGTTATACTGCCCCCAAATCCAGTATTTTCTGTACCTGCCGTTGCCAAAGTCTTTTTAACATCATTTGTTATCTTGTTTAAAACTTTAGCGTATTTAGGTGTTTCTTTCCTCAAATAAGCATTAAAAATATACGTCGGATTTGTATAAGAAACCGTAACATTTTCACCTTCCTTTACAAAGCCTATTTTTAAAACAGCCGCCATTGCCCCGCGGTCTGCTACCTTTGAAGCTGTGTTTTTTAAATCGGCTCGGGTAAAGGCGATAACTTTTAAATAAGGATTGTTTTCGGGATTATACATCCCCAATATTTCGAAACCGGCTGTTTTTAAAGCCTCCTCTACAGTCCCTGAAATTGCCGCTATAGATTCTGTAAAACTGCCTATTTTTATATAAGGTGTCAGTTTCTGATTCTGTGCTTTTAAATTGGTTAAAAAAAACAGACACAGCCATAAAAGTACTACACGTTTTTTCATAATAATTGCTTTTTTAAAATCGCAACAATTTACACAGCCCTTTTTAATTGTTCTGTGATAAATATCAATTAAACAGCTGTTTTTTATCATAGATTGGTTAATTTAGGGTTTCAAAAAAAGTTTTTTTGTTTAAGCACCTGTCTGTACATATTACATTGGGCCTTATCTTCGGAATACTTTTGGCATCGGCAGTTTCTATTTCTGTTCCAATGACTTTTTTTTTATTAGTTGGTGGTTTAATACTGCTTGGTTTGGTCTATTTTTTATCAAATAAGCTACTCAATCCGCGTTTTTATTTTGCCTTTAGTAGTTTTTTAATGTTTTTTTTAATAGGTGTCAGTCGTTTGAGTTTGAGCAAGGATGTCGTTTCTAAGTCGCATTATTCAAAATATTTAAAAAACCACAACAGGCTTGTTTTAGAGGTAAAGAAAACTTTAAAAGCGTCAAAAAATTACACTAAATATGTTGTCGCTGTCAAACAAATAAACAATAAAAAAGTAAGCGGCAGGATTTTGCTAAATCTAAAAAAGGACAATCTTAATACTCCTTTAGATATTGGACAGTTTTTATTTACCGAAGCCTCTGTTTTAGATTTGCCGAAACCTAAAAACCCGTTTCAGTTTGATTATAAATCCTATCTGGAAAATCAAAATATTTACAATCAAATTTATGTAAATGCTTTAGAGTTAGTCGTCCTTAAAAAATGCCGAAAATCGCTCTATTCTCTCGCTCAAAATTTTAGACGTCGCGTCATTAAATCGCTAACACGTAATGGCTTGAAGGGCGACGAATTGGCCGTAGTAAAAGCCCTACTTCTAGGTGAACGCCATAATATTTCTGCCGAACTGCGTCAGAATTACGCAGGGGCGGGCGCCATGCATATTTTGGCCATATCCGGACTGCATATCGGTATTATTATGTATCTTTTAAGTTGGCTGCTAAAACCTCTCGGGTTTATAAAAAATGGCAAAACCCTTAAACTTATACTTATCATTTTAATTTTATGGTTCTACGCTATTATCGCGGGTTTAAGTCCTTCTATTATACGGGCTACAACTATGTTTACAGCACTGAGTATCGGTTTGTTTTCTAACCGCAAAACAGACACTTATAACCTTTTGGGCTTATCGGCTTTTGTGTTGTTGCTCATCAATCCGCTGTATTTGTTTAGTGTTGGTTTTCAGATGAGTTATTTGGCTGTGTTGGCTATCGTGGCGTTTCAGCCAAAACTGGTGGTTTTGTGGCAACCCAAACACAAAGGGCTGTCTTATTTTTGGCAGCTCCTGTGTGTTTCGGTAGCGGCACAAATTGGGGTTGTGCCTTTGAGCTTGTATTATTTCCACCAATTTCCGGCCTTGTTTTTCTTGACAAACCTTGTGGTTATCCCCTTATTGGGCTTTATTTTAGGTTTGGGATTATTATTAATCGTCTTGGCAGCCCTGCATGTTGTTCCTCAATTTTTGGTTCTTTTTTACCAACAAATTATCCGTTATTTAAACCTTTTTATTGCTTGGGTAGCCCATCAAGAGGCTTTTTTATTTAAAGATATTTCTTTTTCGCTGGCGCTGATGTTAATGAGCTATTTAGCGATAACCGCTTTTTACAATTGGACAGCAACAAAAAGACAGGCCTTTTTAGGGTTATTCTTGGGGGCAATTATAGGCGTTCAAAGCGTCCTTTTTTACGAATATTACAGCGCTGCACAAAGCAATCAATTTATTGTATTTAAGGCCTATAATAAGCCTCTTTTAACTTTAAAAGCCGGACAACAATTACATATTTTAACAAAAGACAAGCCTCCAAATAGCCTTTTAAGGCCTTACTTGTTAGGAGCACATATAAAAAAAATAATTTCAGATAATAAAAATCACAATATTTTTATGGTGGACAATAAAAAAGTGCTTATCGTAGATAAAGAGGGTGTTTTTGAGCCTGTAAAAAAAAGTAATTTTGTTGTGTTGACGGCATCCCCCAAAATAAATCTAGAACGTCTTATTAAACAACTCAAACCCCAACTTATTATTGCCGATAATACCAATTATAAATCTTTTGTAATGCGTTGGCAAAAAACTTGTAAGCAACTAAATATCCCTTTTTATGATATTTCTAAAAACGGGGCTTTTATTTACAGCTTTTAATAAGTTATAATTTTTATCCCTATTGTTAATTGTTATAGAACGCAGATGACATTGATTTTTTATGATTTATCGCAGATTTATCTGCGAATATCCGCTTAATCCGCGTTATCTGTGTTCTCTCTTTTATTTTTAATTGTACTAATTATTTAAAGCTTTAATTTTAATATCTTTGAGAACGTAAAAAAATGCAACCTTTTAAATGAAGATAATTGTCCCCATGGCCGGTATCGGCTCAAGATTACGCCCACATACTTTAACCATTCCTAAGCCCTTAACCAAAATAGCCGGCAAACCCATTGTACAACGATTGGTAGAAGATATCGCTACGGTGGTAAATCAAAATATAGAAGAAATTGTTTTTATCATCGGGCCGTCTTTTCCGAAGGATACCGAAGCCAATCTCTTAAAAATTGCCAAAACATTAAACGCTAAAGGTTCTGTAGAAATACAACACGAGGCTTTAGGGACAGCCCATGCCATTTACTGTGCCAAAAAGGCTTTAAACGGTCCTTGTGTGGTGGCTTTTGCCGATACGCTTTTTAAAGCCGATTTTACACTAGACAACAAAGCCGACGGCGCCATTTGGGTAAAACAAGTAGCCGACCCCAGCGCTTTTGGCGTCATTAAACTACAGGATGGCGTTATTAGCGATTTTGTAGAAAAACCCCAAGAATTTGTGTCTGATTTGGCCATTATCGGTATTTACTACTTTAAAGAAGCAGCCCTTTTACGCGACGAAATTCAGTTTTTATTAGATAACGATTTAAAAGAGCACGGCGAATACCAACTGACCAATGCGCTTGAAAGTCTCAAGCAAAAAGGCTTAAAATTTGTTCCCGGAAAAGTTAATGCCTGGATGGATTGTGGCAACAAAGCCGTGACACTGGAAACCAATACGCGTGTGTTACAATTTGCCCTTGAAGAAGATGAAAACTTGGTGAGTAACGATGTAAATCTTGTCAATTCTAAAATTATTCCCCCTTGTTTTGTCGGTAAAAACGTAACTTTAACCAATAGCACAATAGGACCCAACGTCTCTTTAGGCGACAACAGTATTGTGACCGATGCTACCATTTCCGAGTCTTTAATTCAAGAAAATACACAGATAAAAAGAACCCTGTTAAACCGTGCCATGATTGGTAATTATGTTAAATATGACGGTCATTTTACCCAAGTCAGTTTGGGCGATTATTGTGTTTTAGAATAAGCTTATGATTAGGATATTTTTCTTTTCGGTCTTTTTATTTATCGGGTTTGTTCCCATCAAAAGCCTTGCCCAAAAAGACCTGTCTGAACCCGACAGACTTAAATTTGAAGCGTCTTTTTTTGAAGCTTTAAAACAAAAAGCCATCGGTAATTACGACAAGGCTATAGAGGCTTTAGAGTTGTGTCAAGACTTAGACAGTACTGAAGTCAGTGTCCAATTCGAGTTGTCAAAAAATTATTATTGGCTTAAAAATTATTTTGCCGCCAAACAAATACTCAACAAAGCTTTAAAGGCAGAGCCCAAAAATATATGGCTTTTAGAACAGGCTAAAAATATTGCGGTGGCACAAAATAATTACAAAGAAGCCATCGCCTATCAAAATAAAATCATCGCCCTTAATCCGCTAAAAAAAAGAGGCTTACTCAATTTGTATTTGGCCGATAAAGACACCGAAAAAGCCCTTAATTTACTTACTGTTATAGAAAAAGAACAGGGCTTAAACAGCCGATTAAAAAAAATACAAAAAGCCTTGTTATCCAAAACAAAACCCCTAAAAAAAGCCCAGCCCAAGGGTAGGGAGACATCTTTAGAGGCTTTAAAAGCGGCCTATAAATCTTCGGGAAATTTTAAACTTTTAAAACAGATTCTCGTAAAAGAAAAGCAACAAAAAGATTATAAAAATTTATTAGCCGATGCCACCGCCGGTTTAGATTTATTCCCGTCACAAGCGCTTTTATACCTCTACGCCGCAGAGGCTAACAACGCTTTAAAAAATTACAAAGCAGCCTTGACACATTTAGACAATGGCCTTGATTTTGTAATTGACACAACGATGCGAAAAAAATATTACCTTGCCTACAGCAACAGCTATAAAGGTCTTAACAACACTCAAAAAGCCACTTATTACAACAAAATGGCCAAACAACTTTAAAATTTGTGATAATATGTTTAAAAAAACACTTTATTTCTTACTGATTATGAGTGTTATGAGCGCCTGTAAATCGACATCTAAAACGACAGAAAAAAGTACTTTAAAACCTTTAAAAACGGCTCAAATTATACAAAGGGTCTCGAAAGCCGATATCACCGCTCAGACTGTAATAGCCAAAATAAAAGTAAAATATATAACGGCTAAAAAGACACAAAATATCACGGCTAAACTACGCCTCAAAAAAGACAGTGTTATTTGGATAAGTCTGACGGCCGTGGGCGGTATTCCCGTGGCTAAAATTTTGATAAAACCACAACATGTTCTCTATTACGAAAAACTCAATAAAACCTATTTTGATGGCGATTTTTCTTTGCTGAATAAATGGTTAAAAACCGATTTAGATTTCTCGAAAATTCAGAATATGCTTTTTGCCCAGCCTATTTACAATTTGAAGGCTGTTAAATTTATTCAGGCTGTATCAGACAACAGCTATCAGCTTAAAGCCAAGAAAAAGACAGACAATAACCGGGCTGTATATTGGTTTAACCCCGTCCATTTTAAACTAAACAAACAAGCCTTTTACAAAAATAAAAGAGAAAGCCTCACTTTTATTTACGGTGGTTTCGACACCTCTACAGCCAACCGATACCCCAATAAAATGCAAGTAATTGCCCAAAGCAAAAAAGAGCGTGTTAAAATAAATCTCACTTACAGATCGTTAAAATTTGATTTGCCTTTGCGTTTTCCTTTTAGAATACCCAAAAACTACAAACCCCTAAAAGTTAAATGAGCTTCCTGCAAAAATACAGTCGCTTTTACACATCCTTAATTTTGGGGTTATTATTACTGGTTTCTACCGGTTTACAAGCCCAAAGCAAAAAAGAATTAGAAGCTAAGCGTCATCAATTAAAAAAAGAAATACGGCAGATAAACCGGCTTTTAATCCGCACAAAAACCAAAGAGAAATCGGTTTTAGCACAGGTAACCGACCTTGATAAACGCCTAAAAACACGCGAAAAACTCATCGCTACAATACGTCAAGAAATACAGCTTTTAAGTAGTGATATTTCTAAAAACGAAAATCAGATAGCGACTTTAGAAAAGAATCTGGCGGCTTTAAAAGCCGATTATGCCAAAATGATACGGCAAGCGTATAAAACCAAATCAAAAGAAAACAGGTTGTTGTTTTTACTCTCGGCAAAAGATTTTACTCAGGCTTATAACAGGTTGAAGTATATGAAACAATATACCGCTTACCGCCAAAGGCAGGGAATTGAGATTCAAAATGAAACACAAAAGCTCAAACAGTTAAACGATACCCTTTTTTACAAAAAGCAGTCTAAAGACAGTTTGCTTATTCAGACCCAACAAGAACAAGACAGTATTAAAGACGAAAAACAAAACCGGAAAAAACTCATTGCTAGAATAAAGCGCAAAGAACGTTATTATGCGGCCCACATTCGCAAAAAGCAAAAACAAGAACGCGCCATCAATCGTAAAATAGAAAAACTTATTCGTGATGCTATTGCCAAATCTAACAAAAAAGGCAGTGTCTTTAAACTTACCGCCGAAGCCAAAGCACTAGCTGCCGATTTTATAGCCAACAAAGGCAAGCTCCCTTGGCCCGTTAGCAAAGGCTTGGTGGTTTTACGTTATGGCAAGCAGCCACATCCCGTGGTAAAAACAGCTACTATTCAGAGTAACGGTGTGCGTATTGCTACAGAAAAAGGCGCTTATGCCCGGGCCGTTTTTAAAGGGACTGTTTTGGCTGTTCAACTTATTCCGGGGGGACAAAAAGTGGTGCTTATCCAACACGGTAATTATATAAGTGTGTATAAAAACCTCGATACGGTTATTGTTAGCAAAGGCCAAAAAGTAGCGACCAAACAAAATATAGGGGTGGTGCATACCGACAGCAGTACCGGTAAAACTATTTTGGCATTTGTATTGTTTAAAGAAGTAAAGACTGTAAATCCGGCTTTTTGGTTGTATAAGATGTAAGTTATATTATTTTACAACCTAATCTTTTAAAACCTGTATTTTAAACTGACTAGAATATATCTTGGTAAAAGCCTGTAAGAGTAAAAAGAAGTATAAGGCTTCCTAATAATATATATATTTTATCATCTCGTTAATTTTAAAGTTTAATACTCACGCCTAGATTGGCTTTAGCATAATTGCTATTGCCCGTATTATATTTTCTGAAAGAAGACGTATTATTCCCAACTTGTAGTAC
>CAZMBM010000077.1:0-10395 GCA_964564475.1 uncultured Flavobacteriaceae bacterium
ATTTACTGCTTTTAACTGCTGATTTTCCTTCCAGAAGCAAAAACAAAAAGCGTATCAGTAAAGAACGACAGGCCTATAATTCAAAATTATTCGAAAAATACAACCCAAAAGGTATTTTTCCGTTGGTAGTACTTTTAAACAGTCAAGGTAATATAATTGCCAAAACCGGTTATAAAAAGATGACTTCAGAAGACTATGCTTTATATATAGATAATTTGATTGGTTCAAAATAAACCCGATTCTAAACCCAACACGACATAGATTATGAAACTAAATAGGTTAACAGCAGCCCTTCCTTTAGGGATATCGATAATAGATACAGCGAAAAAGGATAAAAAATACGCTTCAAAAATTTTGACTTGCGTTATAATTACTGTTCTAAATCTGATGGTTTATATGCTAACATTTCATCACTGAGTGCAAGGTTTACTTTTTAGCATTCCCTCAAATCATTAGAGTTTAGGTTTTTTGGTTAGTTTGAAAGGCAAGGATTAAATCCTTGCCTTTTTTTGTGATATCTGTTAAATAAAGTAGATTTACACAAATTTTAAAGAATTTAAATGCGTTTAAAAAAGCAAATTCCCAACGGCCTCACACTTCTCAATATGTTGTGTGGTATTTTAGCCACAATGTTGGCCGTATTAAATCAACTTGAATTAGCCGCTTATTTTGTGATGTTGGGGATACTATTTGATTTTTTTGACGGCTTTGCAGCACGCTTGTTAAATGTACAAGGTGAATTGGGTAAACAATTAGACTCTTTAGCCGATGTTGTGACTTCGGGTATTGCTCCGGCGGTGGTAATGTTTCAACTTTTAGTAAAATCATTGCCTGTGCAGTGGTTTCAAGGGGTGGGTTATGAAACATCCCTATTAAATTTAAAAACTACAAGTGTATATTTCTTGCCGTTTTTTGGTTTGTTATTGGCATTGGCATCGGCTTACAGATTAGCAAATTTTAATATAGACAAGCGTCAAACAACAGCTTTTATCGGATTACCCACACCGGCCATGTCATTATTTGTTGTGTCATTACCCTTGGTATTGATATATAGTGATATACAGTTTATTAAAGATTTGATACGAAATAAGTATATACTTTTAGTCCTTACTTTACTTTTAAGTTATTTAATGAATGCTAAATTAGAGTTATTTTCACTTAAGATAAAAGATTTTACTTTCAAAAAATACACTTTTCAAATAGTGTTTATAGTAGTATCTGCCATAGCTTTATTCTTGCTTAAATTCACGGCAATCCCAGTAATTGTAGTACTTTACATAACATTCTCTTTAGCAAAATCTTATACTAAAAAGTAAGCTTTTCCTTCTAAATAAAACCCTCATAACTGAAGTAAGTAAAAAAAGGGAGATTAAAAATTACCTATTTTTACTATAGTATTGAAATTAAAGTAGTTATAATTTTACACTGTAATTTAAAAACCAAGAATTATGAAAACAGTATTAAATAAGGTACTTTATCCTTCCGTTTTAATTTTTATTATAGGTATGGTATTTGCATCTTGTAATACAGATTCTTTACTAAATAACGAAACAATTACAACAGTCGAACTCCAACCAAAAGAACAAGATATAGATGGTGATGGACTTACAAACGATTTAGAAGAACTTCTAGGAACAGATATTAATAATCCCGATACCGATGGTGATGGTATATTAGATGGTATAGAAGATTTTAATAGAAATGGACGTGTAGACAGTTTAGAAACCAATCCGCTTTTGTCTGATACAGACAAAGACGGTATTATTGATGGTGTTGAAGATGCTAATAAAAACGGCTTTTTCGAAGCCAATGAAACCAGCCCTATTTTAGCCGATACCGATGGTGACGGCATATTAGACGGTGTAGAAGATGCCAATAAAAACGGTATTTTAGATAAAGGTGAGACAAGTTCTACTAATAACGATTCAGACAATGACGGTATTGAAGATGGTATAGAAGATATGAATCACAACGGCATTTGGGATGTTCGCGAGACAGACCCCAATAACCCTGATACCGATGGCGATGGTATAAAAGACGGCGATGAAGACAGAAATCATAACGGACGATTAGATCCGGGTGAAATGTACCCACTTAATAAAGATACCGATGGTGATTTGGTAGAAGATGGTAAGGAAGATGCCAACCAAAATGGTATAAGAGATGCCGGTGAAATGAATCCTACTAAACAAGACACGGATGGTGATGGCATATTAGACGGCGTTGAAGATAGAAATCACAACGGTAAAGTTGACAGTAACGAAAGCGACCCTACAAAACAAGATACCGATGGTGATGGCATTAACGATAAAGAAGACTCAGATGCCAATGGTAATGGTATTCTGGATGTAGATGAAGTAGATGACGAAAGTAATGAGAGTCAAATAATAGAGTACACAACTACAGTTTCTTCTTCAGATGGCTACAATGTTGAAATATCTATTACACCTAAAGAAATAAAACCCGATGAAAAAAATCCAAATAAATGTAAATGGGGATATAATTACAAGATTAAATTAGAATATGTAGTTAAATTTACCGGAAATAATAAACCAAAAAACTTATACACACTACAAGGTACTATTAATAATGACAGTAGTAAGCTATTCTTTAACATGAAGAATAAAGGCGGTAAGGCAAAAACAATAACAGCAAAAGAATGGACGGATCTTACAAATTGTGATAAAATAAAATTAGGCGATTTGGGCTATGATGAAGTAGTTGTCGAAATAGAAGGTCCCGGCATTAGTAATCAAAAAATTACTCTTGTAGGAAAAGTAAAAAATAATGATGGTGACAATGATGCTGATGACGATTAAATTATAAATACAACGAACCCTACAATAAAAAAAGCGTCCCAGTTCAAGACGCTTTTTTTTGTTTTTAAAGTTTCTTTTTACGCAGTTCAAAGTTGGCGCCTAAATACACACGGCGTACCATCTCATCGGCAGCCAGCTCTTCGGGAGTACCTTTCTTTAAGATACCGCCTTCAAACATAAGATAGGTTTTATCTGTAATAGCAAGGGTTTCTTGTACATTGTGATCGGTAATTAAAATACCAATATTTTTATCTTTTAAATGCGCCACAATACTTTGTATATCTTCTACAGCAATAGGGTCAACTCCGGCAAAAGGTTCGTCCAGTAAAATAAATTTAGGATCTGAAGCCAACGCACGGGCTATTTCGGTACGGCGGCGCTCACCTCCCGACAGTAAATCGCCTCTGTTTTTGCGTACATGACCTAAACCGAACTCTTCAATAAGCGATTCAAGTTTTCTGCCTTGTTCGGCTTTACTTAAACTCGTAAATTCTAAAATAGCCTTAATATTATCTTCAACCGATAATTTTCTAAAAACTGAGGCTTCTTGGGCTAAATAACCTATCCCTTTTTGAGCCCTTTGGTACATAGAGAGCCTTGTGATTTCTTGGTTGTCTAAAAATATTTTCCCTTCATTGGGATTTATCATCCCGACAATCATATAAAAAGAAGTGGTTTTACCGGCACCATTAGGGCCTAAAAGACCCACAATTTCACCTTGTTGAACCTCTAGAGATATACCCTTAACAACATAGCGTTTGCCGTATATTTTTTTAATATTTTCTGCACGTAAAATCATATCAGATTATTTAGAAGATTCTAAAAGTTCCCAAAATTCATAAGCCCGTCTTAAATGAGGGATGACAATTGTACCTCCCACCAAAGTAGCAATAGAAAGGGCTTCCATAACCGCTTCCTTACTTGTTCCTAAATTATAACTCGTTTGTAGATGGTATTTTATACAATCATCGCAACGTAAAACAGCCGAAGCCGTTAAACCGAGCAATTCTTTGGTTTTTTCATCGAGCACACCGTTTTTATAGGCGTTTGTATCTAAATTAAAAATACGTTTGATAATTTTATTGTCACCTGCAAGTAGGGCATCATTCATCCGCTTGCGATACGCATTATATTCTTTTAGAGACTCAGACATTCTTATTTTGCTTTTTTATGACCATTTTAGATATTATAATACTTATCTCGTATAAAAACATAATAGGGATGGCCACAATTATTTGACTGGCAATATCGGGGGGTGTAATTATAGCGGCCACAATTAAAACGACTATCAGAGCGTATTTACGTGATTTTCTTAAAAATTGAGGTGTTACCAAGCCTATTTTTGTTAGGAAATAGATAATAATAGGTAATTCAAAAACAGCCGAAACACCTAATAAAGTGTTGGTAATCATACCTATATAAGATGAAAAATTAAAGTTATTTTGAATCATGTCGGTTATCTGATAGTTAAAAAAGAAATAAACA
Organism: uncultured Flavobacteriaceae bacterium; assembly: GCA_964564475.1. Classification (GTDB taxonomy): domain Bacteria; phylum Bacteroidota; class Bacteroidia; order Flavobacteriales; family Flavobacteriaceae; genus CG1-02-35-72. Next base: position 4,305 of record CAZMBM010000077.1, read on the forward strand.
GATAAAGGCGCAATGACAAAATAGCTAAAACAAACACCTGAGAAAAACAAAAATGAAGAGACAAAAATAAAACCCTTTGAATTTGAACGTTCTTTAGGGTTTAATCCGGGGCTTATAAATTTCCATATTTCGTAGAGTACATAAGGAAATGAAATAATAAAGCCCAAGATAAATGAGGTCCAAATAGCATTGGATAGCTGATTTGTAGGTGACAAACTCTGTAAAACCATGGGGTAGCTCACATGACAAAAACCACTGTCTATGTTAAAAAGCGAAGACAAGGTACACAGCCAACCGTAGGAGGGAAAAGATCCTTTTAAATGGGCCAATAAAAAATTTTCATAAACTTCTCTTTGGTACACAAAGACTACAACTCCAACAATAAAAATAGCGCCTGCTGACCGTATTAAATGCCATCTTAAAACTTCTAGATGGTCTAGAAAGGACATTTCTTTTTCTTGTTTTACAACATTTTTCATAGTTAAAAAATCCCTTCTTTTAATAAATCGTGTAAATGGATTACCCCAATATAATGCCCTTTATCTTCTACCAGTAGTTGTGTAATACTATTGCTGTTCATGGTATGAAAGGCAAGGGTAGCCATAGCGTTAGGTTTAATTGTTTTAGGCTTTGAATTCATTATATCTTTGGCCATAAGCGTATTTATATCCTGATTATTATTCAGCATGCGTCTTATATCGCCATCGGTAATTATACCGGCTATTGTATTATTTTTCATAACAGCGGTAGCGCCAAGCCGTTTTTGAGTAATCTCTAAAATAACATCTTTAATAGGTGTTGTCAAAGCTACTTTTGGGACTTCGTTTTTAATGACTAAATCGTTTACGCGGAGATATAACTTTTTCCCCAGAGTGCCTCCGGGGTGATGCTTTGCAAAATCGGAGCTGGTAAATTCTTTGAGTTCTAGAAGGCAAACAGCAAGAGCATCTCCCATAACCAATTGTGCTGTTGTACTACTGGTTGGGGCTAAATTATTACGGCATGCTTCTTTATCAACATGGGTATTTAAACAAAAGTGTGCCTGTTTACCCAAAACCGACTCAATATTTCCTGTAATGGCTATTACCTTGTTACCACGAGATTTGATTAAGGGCAGTAAGAATTTTATTTCGGGTGTATTGCCACTTTTAGAGATGCAAATAACCACATCGTCTTTTAAAATAATCCCTAAATCACCGTGGATGGCATCGGCCGCATGCATAAAAATGGCAGGGGTACCCGTAGAGTTAAAAGTAGCCACTATTTTAGTGGCAATATTGGCACTTTTACCAATTCCGGTTACAACTATGCGTCCTTTCGAATTATAAATGGCTTCAACAGCTTTTTTAAAGTCGTCATTTATTAGTTCTATCAGTTTTTTTATAGCAAGACTTTCCTCTAAAATAACAGATTTAGCGATGGTTAGAATGTTTTTTTTGGTATTCAAAAGAAAAGTATTTTAAAAATAATATTTTTTAGTATCTTTATGCAAATGTATCTAAAATATTAGAGATATAATAACGATGATGTTAAACGAAATTGATTTACACAAAGCTTTAAAGAAACACTTCGGTTTTTCAAAATTTAAAGGACTGCAAGAAGAGGTTATTAAAAGTTTACTTAATAAAGAAAATACATTTGTAATTATGCCAACAGGTGGTGGCAAATCACTGTGTTATCAACTGCCTGCATTAGTGCAAAAAGGAACGGCCATCGTGGTGTCTCCCCTCATTGCCCTTATGAAAAACCAAGTAGATGCCTTACGAGGTATTTCTACAAATAAGGGTATTGCCCATGTTTTAAACTCATCTTTAAATAAAGGTCAGGTAAAACAAGTTAAAAGCGATATAGAAAACGGCCTTACAAAATTGCTCTATGTTGCGCCCGAGTCGCTTACCAAAGAAGAATATATAGATTTTTTAAGGAAACAAACCATTTCGTTTGTAGCCATAGACGAAGCCCATTGTATATCAGAATGGGGGCACGACTTTAGGCCGGAGTACAGAAATCTTAAATCCATTATTAAAAAAATTGACGATGTGCCCGTTATAGGCTTAACGGCTACAGCAACTCCTAAAGTTCAAGATGATATTCTTAAAAATTTGGGAATAGTAGATGCCAATATTTTTAAAGCCTCATTTAACAGACCCAATCTTTTTTATGATGTGAGACCAAAGACCAGTGATATTGATAAAGATATCATTCGTTTTGTACGTCAATATAAAGGTAAATCGGGTATAATCTACTGTTTAAGCAGGAAGAAAGTTGAAGAAATAGCCCAAGTACTTCAGGTAAATGGTATAAAAGCTTTGCCTTATCATGCCGGTTTAGATGCCAAAACAAGAGCCAGACACCAAGATATGTTTTTGATGGAAGATACCGATGTTATTGTGGCGACCATAGCTTTTGGTATGGGGATTGACAAACCCGATGTGCGCTTTGTTATTCACCATGACATTCCTAAAAGTTTAGAAAGTTATTATCAAGAAACTGGCCGTGCCGGACGTGATGGCGGCGAAGGCTATTGTTTGGCTTACTATGCCTATAAAGACATAGAGAAGTTAGAAAAATTTATGAGCGGGAAACCTGTGGCCGAACAAGAAATAGGCCATGCCCTTTTGCAAGAAGTTGTGGCCTATTCAGAAACATCAATGTCGCGACGCAAATTTTTATTACACTATTTTGGTGAAGAATTTGACGAAGTTAATGGTTTGGGTGCCGATATGGACGATAACACACGCAATCCTAAAAAGAAGCACGAGGCCAAAGACGATGTGGTCAAAATTTTAAAAGTCGTTAAAGAAACAAACGAAAAATACAAAGCCAAAGAAATTGTAAATACTTTGGCGGGTATTGTAAATGCCATGTTGAAATCGCATAAAACACATGAAAAAAGTTTTTTTGCCATTGGCAGCGATAAACCTGATACATATTGGATGGCCTTAATTCGTCAAATACTCGTGGCGGGCTTAATCAGAAAAGAGATAGAAGAATACGGCGTTATTAAGTTGACAGATAAGGGGCACGCGTTTATAAAAAATCCCCGGTCGTTTTTGATGACCGAAGACCATTCTTATGTTGTGGGCAACGATGACTCAATAATTACAAATACGGCAGGTGCAGGGGCTACCGATGAAAAGCTCATGCAAATTTTGAGAGACTTGCGTAAAGATGTGGCTAAAAAACGCGGTGTACCGCCCTTTGTTGTTTTTCAAGACCCTTCGTTAGAAGATATGACGCTCAAATACCCTATCACTTTAGAAGAAATGCAAAACATTCACGGTGTAGGAGAGGGGAAAGCCCGAAAATTTGGAAAGGAATTTATAGCCGTCATAGAGAGGTATGTTGCCGAAAACGACATTATGAGACCGGATGATCTTATTGTAAAGAGTACAGGTACCAATTCAAGTCTAAAACTTTTCATCATTCAAAATACCGATAGAAAATTACCCCTTATAGACATAGCCAAATCAAAAGGTTTAGAGATGTCTGAATTGATTACAGAGATAGAACGCATTATTTATTCGGGTACTAAACTCAACATAGATTATAGTATTGACGAACTTTTGGACGAAGACCAACAAGAAGAGATTTACGATTATTTTATGGAAGCTGAATCCGATAAAATTCAAGAGGCTCTAGACGAATTTGACGGTGATTATGACGAAGAAGAATTGCGTCTTATGCGGATTAAATTTTTAAGTGAAGTAGGCAATTAATTGGCTAAAAAGGCCAGTAAAATACCCACACCAATAGCAATAAATTTCTTAAAATTAAATCGGTGATTTTCTGAACTTTCAAAAAGAATTATCGAAGATACGTGTAAAAATATACCCACAATCATGGCTGTAATAGGTATTTGATAGGTTTTAAAAAAGGCTACATTTTCGCAAACCAAATAGCCTAGCGGACTCATAAATGCAAATATACCCACAAACGAAAGTGCTTTAAACTTTGATAAATTAGATTTTATTAAGAAAGTAGCCAGCACAATACTTATAGGAATTTTATGAATGACAATGGCCCAAAGCAATGTGTTGTCTTGTGCTTCGCCTAACGGAATACCTTCAGAAAAGGCATGCACACTTAAACTTACAAAAAGCAACCACGGAAAAGATTGGTCTATTAAATGGGTGTGAATATGACCGTGTTCGGCGCCTTTTGAAAAAAATTCTAAAACAGATTGTATTAAAATACCAAATAAAATAAACAAGCCTACATTGTTGTACCCCGAATTGTAAACATCAGGTAAAAGATGTAAAACAGTTACAGCCAGTAAATAAGCGCCGCTAAACGATAAAAAAAGTTTTACAATGTTGTCTTTTAAATTGACCACAAGTACAACAGATGCACCAATTAAAACCGATAAAATAAGGGCTATATATGTCATTTCACTACGAGTATTAACCTGTCTGATGTTTTTACATCAAAATCATGTAAGTTGTAGTCGCCAAAAACAGCTGTTAATTTCAGGTCACTCGCTTTTAAATACAATTTAAAGGTCTCCAAATCTAAACATTTTACGTGTTCTGTAAACTTAAAGTCCTTACCATTGTCGTTAAAATGAATGTCTTTAATTATAAACCCATCGGCAACGTAGCGCTTTATATCGAAATTAATCTTACCGCGTTTCTGAATGTCGTTGGGAATTAACTGTGCAATACTTTTTGTTATATTGAGATAATCAATGACCGCCACACCGTTTGGCTTTAAGCCGTTTTTAATATTTTTCAGGACACTTATGTCTTCTGTATCCGAATCAAAATAGCCAAAACTTGTAAAAAGATTGAAAATGGCATCAAACCTCTCGTTAAAAGGATGACGCATATCGTGTACCCTAAAACGCAAACTCTCGTTTGCGTATTTGCAGGCTTCTTTTATACTGTTTTCAGATAAATCAACACCTTTTACGTCAAAACCCAAACTGCTTAAAAAAATGGCATGACGTCCTTTACCACAAGCTAAATCGAGAATACTGTCGCCTTGTTTTAGTTTGAGGTAGCTCACCAAGTTCGACATGAAAAAGCGGGCCTCTTTGTAGTCGCGTTTGTTGTACAGTAAGTGGTAGTAAGGTGTGTTAAACCAAGATTTAAACCATTTTGATGCTGAATTCATATTTATTTATGAGAGGTACAAAGTTAAGAATAAACTTAAAAGTACCTATGCTATTTCAAATACTTTACATTCTCTCTCTCCTCGGTACATATACTTGAATTTATTTTATGTATAAGCTACTTCTCGATACAATTTTTGCGCCTTTCACTCACAAAAACCACTCGAAGTGACGTTAATATTTACTTCCGTCAGTTCGGGTACTCACACTAGAGTGTGAGTGTATTGAGAACCCTTTTACAGACATCAAAGAAAGCTTAAAATTGTATGAATATACTTTAAGGATTTCCTCTAAAAAAAGCCTACTTTTGCTTCATATTTTTTACTATGCAAGACAATTTTAAAATGGTAGCCACAACCCTGTTTGGGTTAGAAGAAGTTTTGGCTAAAGAACTTCAAAAATTGGGGGCACAAAAGGTGCAACAGCAAGTGAGGAGTGTGTCGTTTTACGGCGACAAGGGTTTTATGTATAAGGCCAATTTGGCTTTACATACAGCCATAAGGGTTTTAAAAACGCTTAAAACTTTTAAAGTATATTCAGAATCCGATTTATACGAACAGATTAAAAGCATAGCGTGGGATACTTATTTAGATGTTGACAACACCTTTGCCATAAATGCAGTGGTAAACTCTAAAAATTTTACATCCAATTCACATTACATCGCGCTTAAAAGTAAAGATGCAGTGGCCGATTATTTTAGAGAAAAATACGATAAACGCCCCAGTGTAGATTTAGAGCATCCACATTTGCGACTCAATGTACACATTCATGAAAACACCTGTAATGTGTATTTAGACAGTTCGGGCATGTCATTACACAAACGCGGGTACAGAAGTGCTACAAATATTGCACCCATTAACGAAGTTTTAGCTGCTGGGTTATTACTTCTGGCAGGATATGACGGCACAACGCATTTAATAGATCCTATGTGTGGTAGTGGCACTATTTTGATAGAAGCCGCTATGATTGCCAATAATA
>CAZMBM010000078.1:0-10373 GCA_964564475.1 uncultured Flavobacteriaceae bacterium
GGTTATACAGTTGAATTGCTGGGTAAAGAAACCATTGACGGTACAGAGATGTTTAAAATTAAGCTGGTTAAAGAACCTGTAACCATAGACGGCAAAAAAGAAGACAATATTGCCTATTACTTTTTTGATACCGAAAACTTTGTGCCACTTGTTGTACAAGCCGAAATCAAATCGGGTCCGGCAAAAGGTAAAATAAGCGAAACTAAGATGAGTGATTACCAAGAAGTTGATGGCATCTATTTCCCTTTTTCTATTTCACAAGGTCTTAAAGGTCAACAAGGACAGGGTATTACAATAGATACCTTAATAGTCAACCCTAAAGTTAACTTGGCGGCCTTTAAATTTCCCGAAGACACCTCTCCAAAAACAGAGGATAAAAAATAATACATTAAAAAATCCTCAAGTCTCTTGGGGATTTTTTTTAATCTAAAACCTATCGTTATGAAAAGAATGCTATTTACCTTTTTGTGTGTATCTCTATTGACTAATACACACGTATTTAGTCAGAATACCGACAAAATTTCTGCCAAAAACTTATTTGGCAACTTAAGAGCACGTCATATTGGCCCGGCTTTAATGAGTGGTCGTGTTATAGATTTGGCTACCCATCCTACAAATCCCCGAATAATTTATGCCGGCACAGCCGGTGGCGGTGTGTGGAAATCTAACGATGCCGGAACTACTTTTAACCCTATTTTCGATAAATATGCCCAATCTATCGGTGCTATTGCTTTAGACCCTAATGACCCTGACAACACCATTTATGTGGGTACAGGCGAAATATGGACACGAAACAGTGTGTCGGTTGGCGATGGTCTTTACCGTTCTAAAGACGGTGGCTCTTCTTGGACTAAATTGGGTTTTGATAAATCTGAACGTATTGCCAGTATAATTGTCAATCCTAAAAATTCTGACGAAATTTATGTAGCTGTGTTAGGCGCTTTATGGTCTGACAGTGAAGAACGCGGTGTGTATAAATCTACTGATGGTGGTACTACTTGGGCGAAGACTCTCTATGTCAATCCCAAAACGGGGGCGGCCGATTTGGCTATGGATCCTAAAAATCCAAAGGTTTTATACGCGTCGATGTGGGAGTTTAGACGTACAGGTTGGTCGTTTGAATCGGGTGGCGAAAACTCGGCCTTGTACAAAACAACAGACAGTGGAAAAACGTGGCACAAAATCCATAACGGATTCCCTAAAGGAAATTTAGGTAGATTAGGCATCGCCATAGCCCCTTCTAATCCCAATATTTTATACACAGTTATAGAAGCTAAAGAAGACAGTAAAAAAGGTTTATACCGCAGCGATGACGCAGGTAAAAACTGGAAACAACTCAATAATGACTTTGGGATAACCGTACGTCCTTTTTACTTTTCGCGGATAGTTGTCGATCCCAGAAACCCCGATGTTGTGGTAAAAGGCGGTCTTAGTGGCTCTATTTCTAGAGACGGCGGTAAAACTTTTAAAAGTTTGGGCAGGATGCACAGCGATATTCACGATATTGTATTCGACGTAAAAGATTCTGACAGGCTTTATTGCGCTACAGATGGTGGTGTGTACCGTTCTTGGAACGGCGGAACCACTATGGAAATTGTTGAAAATTTACCTTTATCACAATTTTATCATATAAGTGTTGACGATGCCGAGCCCTATAATGTTTACGGAGGTTTACAAGACAATGGCTCTTGGTACGGCCCTTCGTCATCAACAGGAGGGATTAACGCTAAAGACTGGCATTCTATAGGCTATGGCGATGGTTTTAGGGTTTTAAAGCATCCTACAAAAAATATTATCTATTCTGAAATGCAAGGCGCCGAAAGTGTGTGGCGTTACGATGTTGACAATAAATTGATTAAAACCATCCAACCCTTACAACAAGAAGGCTATCCTAAATTGCGTTTTAATTGGAATGCTCCTATGGCCATAAGCACACATCAACCCGATAGGTTTTATATGGGCAGTCAGTTTTTACACAAATCGGAAGATATGGGTGATACGTGGACGATAATATCACCCGATTTATCTACCAACGATAAGAGCAAACAGCAGCAAGAAAACTCGGGAGGTCTGTCTAAAGATAATTCGGGTGCCGAAAAACACACCACTATTTTTACCATAGCCGAATCGCCTTTAGACGAAAAGGTTATTTGGGTGGGTACAGACGACGGTAACGTACAAGTAACCCAAGATGGCGGTAAAACGTGGACAAACACTGTTGCCAACATAAAAGGCTTGCCCGCTCATACCTGGGTATATCATATCGAGGCCAGTTTTTTTGACAAAGGCACAGCCTATGCTGTTTTTGACGGCCATACCACAGGCGATATGACTACCTATGTTTATAAAACGACAGATTTTGGTAAAACATGGAAAAGTATTGTGACTGATGACATAAAAGGCTTTGCCAGAAATATTCAAGAAGATTATGTCAATCCGAATTTACTGTTTTTAGGAACAGAGTTTGGCTTGTACATCACACTTGATGGCGATCAATCATGGGCTAAATTTACCAATAATATGCCGGCAGTTTCTGTACGCTTTATTGCTTTACAAAAACGCACAAACGATTTGGTAATGGGCACACATGGTCGCGGGGTTATAATTATTGACGATATATCACCGTTACGTGATATAAACCCTGCAACTTTAAAAGAAAAATTACACTTCTTTAAATCTAAACCCTTTGTAATGTCTGATCAAGGTGGTTTTTCTGATAACTTTGGCAGCGAAACAGAATTTGTAGGCGCCAATCCTTCTAAGGTCGCCCAGATAAAATATCTACTCCCAAAACGTCATACTTTTGGCAAAATGACGATGGAAATTCAAGATATGGAAGGGCGCAAAATAGCCGATTTGACACCCGGGAAATCTAAAGGTATAAATATAGTCAATTGGAGCTTTACCATAAAACAGCCTAAAGTAGCGACAGGTAAGACCTTTAGTTTTGGCGGATTTACAGCGCCAAGAGTAACGGCAGGAAAATATAAAGCCGTCATAACAAAAGGCCGCGCGACTTACAAACATATATTTGAGGTGGTTTACGATAAACATTCGGGCTTGACAGCTAAAGAACATGCCTTTAAGCATCAAATTACCATGAAAATGTACGATATGACGCAAGATTTGGCATATTTGGTTTATAAATTGGACACCATGGTAAAAGCTTTACCGAGCAAAAAAGCCAAACTCAAAGCCAAATTCAATAACTTGAAAAAGACTTTGGTCGTTACCACTGGCGATAATTATGTAGGTACGGCAGAACCTCAATTACGCGAAAAAATGGCCGATTTATACAGTAAAATAGCCGGCAGCTATGATAAGCCGTCAAATGCAGAGTTAGTCAATTTGAAAGTAATTGAAGAACGTTTTAACAAAGCGAAAGCCGATTTTGCCAAACTCGAAAAGAAAGCCAAGCTCAAAGATTTGAAATTTAAATCTTTTAAAGAATTTGTAAAATAACAATAATAAAGTATTACCCAAAATTAAGAGGCTGTCTTTTATTGAGGCAGCCTCTTTTTTTACCGCCAACAAAACGAGAATATATCAGTAAAACTCAAAATCAAACAAATGGCTTTCCTGTAAGGATAAATTTAAAATGAAGTGTTATATTTGCACTCAATTATATTAAAAATAAACAGTACAGTAAATGGCTAAATCGCAACAAACTTTTGGTAAAAGTGAAAGAGAAAAGAAACGTTTAAAAAAACGCGAAATCAAACAAAAAAAACGCGAAGCACGTAAAGCGACTTCAAAAGGAGGCGGTTTAGAAAATATGTTAGTGTATGTTGACGAGTATGGCAATTTTACAGATACACCACCCGATCCTTCTAAAAAAATAAAAGTCGAAGCTTCCAGTATAGAAATTGGCGTTCCCAAAAAAGAAGATCGCGAAGAAGAGATTACCGATAAAGAAGGAAAAGTATCCTTTTTTGATTCTTCAAAAGGTTTTGGATTTATTATTGGCAGTCTTACTCAAGAAAAATATTTTGTTCATGTAAGTGGTTTAATCGATGAAATTCAAGAAAATGATAAAGTGAGTTTTGAATTAGAACGCGGTTTAAAAGGTATGAATGCCGTTAATGTAAAGAAAATTAAGTCCTAAAAATTTAACGCTCCGGCCTTATAATTAAACGTACCTTTGCCGTCTTTAAAACAAGAGGTATGTCCACATTTTCAGCATTAGGAATCCGTAAGGAGTATATAAAAGCACTTAGTGAATTAGGTATTGATACACCTACCGAAATCCAAGAAAAAACAATACCGATTTTACTAAAAAATCAAACCGACTTTATAGGCTTGGCCCAAACAGGCACGGGAAAAACAGCCGCCTATGGCTTACCCATTCTACATAAGATAGATACGCAATCTAAAGATATTCAAGCCCTAATTCTAGCACCTACACGCGAGTTGGTACAACAGATAAAAAAACATTTATTTAAATACACTAAATTCACAACAGAACGGATATTTGTTGAAGCCATTTATGGTGGCGAAAAAATTGATAAACAGATTCATAGACTGAGTCGTACAACACATATAGTTGTAGCCACACCGGGACGTTTAATAGACCTTATAGAGCGTGGCGACATAGATTTATCACATATCACAACACTTGTTTTAGACGAAGCCGACGAAATGTTGAGTATGGGTTTTAAACAGGATTTAAATCGTATTTTACGTTACACAACTGGTAAACGTTATACCTGGCTTTTTTCGGCCACTATGCCCGATGAGATTAAAAATATTGTCAAAAGATATATGTCGCCACAAGCGGCACGTGTTGAAGTAAACAAAAATACCTTAGTCAATGCGAATATTGAACACCTCTTTATAAAAACGACAATTAAAGATAAATTTACAGTTTTAACAAATTTACTGAGAAAGCGCCGCGACGAGCGGGGTATTATTTTTTGTCGCACAAAATTAGGAACGCAGAGTTTGACGACAAAACTTCGCGAAACAGGTTTTAATGTCGATGCCTTAGAAGGCAATATGCAACAGCGCGAACGCGATAAAGCCATGCGTGCTTTTAAAAAAGGTACTTTACAAATACTCATTTCTACAGATGTATCGGCCAGAGGGATTGATGTCAATAACTTGGCTTTTGTTATACACCACCAACTACCTGAGCAAGAAGATTATTACACACACCGAAGCGGTAGAACTGCCAGAGCGGGTAAAAAAGGACAATCTATCGCCTTAGTTATCCCGAGTGAATTACAGATAATTCATCAACTTCAAAAGAAATTAGGTATTACTTTTGAAGAGATAAATATCTAAATTTTTATCGCGCCTATACCAGCTTCCCACAACATTTTATTATAATTGGGAATAGCTGTTTTAATAAAAGTTTCAGCCTTAAGTCTGAGTTTTTGCCACCGGGTATCTAATTCTTTCTTTCTATCCATTGAGGCTTGATTGACACGCGGAATAGCACTTTCGGTTTGATTTATTAAAAAGATGTACTCTGCCGTAAATTTATTTGGGAAATTTTCTACATCGTCATAGGCTTTAGATTTGCGTTGCACCATGGTTTCATCCCAAGATTTTAACTGAGACAGCAAGGCTTTTCCCAATTTTATTAAAGAGGCGTTGTTGTCTTTATTTAAAGATTTAAGTACAGTGGCTAATTGATTTTGAGCTTTTTTTAATCTGTTGACTTTTTGATGCATGTCTGTAAGATTAGTTTCCATGTCACTCATAAAAGTATCGTATTTTTCAAACTGACCGTTTGATACTTCGTAAAGAGGATTTTTAACAATTCTGGCCGAAGTTGTTAAAACTTTATCGCCTATTTTCAAGATAAATTTATAGTCTCCCGGAGCAACCCTATGTCCTTTGAAATTAGCTTCGTAATACACATTCGCGATGCCCGGCATGATAGGGTAGCGCATATCCCACACAAAGCGGTTTAAACCTTCTTTTTTAGACAATGTGGGATTAGGAGGAGGGCCGCCTGCCCATCTTTTATACGATTTATCTTTTTGCGATCTGAACGTACGTATTAGTTTATTTTTAGCATCTCTAATTTCTAAAGTGAGATTCACCGCACTTTCTAATTTAGGAAGTTCGTAATAAAAGACGACACCGTTAGCCGGATTGACGCCTGCAAACGGATTTGTACCTTTAAAATGTGTGCTGTTGCCACTTAACGGACTTCCCCAAAAACCATAAACAGTATTGTTAGGTTTATAAATTTTAACACTTTCTTTGCTTTTTTTGTATTGTTCTAAAACCGATAAATCGTCTAAAATCCAAAACGAACGTCCCGAAGTAGCCACAATTAAGTTGCCTTTGTGTACCATTAAATCTGTGATGGGTGTTACGGGTAAATTGAGCTGTATTGGTTCCCATTTTTTACCACCGTTAAAAGACACATAAACACCTGTTTCTGTACCGGCATACAACAAATTTTTACGAATTTTGTCTTCTCTTACAACGCGAGTAAAGGCGCCATACGGAATACCTGTACTTATATTAGTCCACGTCTTTCCGTAATTGGTTGTTTTGTAAAGGGCAGGGGTAAAGTCGTTAAACTTATAGCGCGTGGTGGCAATATAAGCTGTTGCCGGATTGTGTGGCGATACTTCTATGGCATTTATCAAGGTTTCTTTAAGTCCCTTTGGGGTTACATTTTTCCAATGTGTTCCGTTATCGCGTGTTAAATACACAAAACCGTCGTTACTACCTGTCCACATGACACCTTTTTCGTGAGGTGATTCGGCTATATAACTCAGTGTACCGTAATTTTCGGCGCCAACAGCTTCATTGGTATAAGGGCCGCCGCCGTTACCCTGTTTGGCATCAATATTACGGGTTAGGTCGGGCGATATTTCTGTCCACGTTTTACCCATATCGCTTGTTTTTAAAACCATTTGTGCCCCGTGGTAAAAAGTGTTGGGGTAGTGGGTAGAGCGGATAATAGGGGCATTCCAGTCGAATAAATATTTCATATTACGGGCCTCTCTGCCTAAATATTGAATAGGTGCTGCCATAATTTTTGTACTGGCTTTAGCTGTCATATCGAGTACTTCAATAGTCCCCAGATAACTACCCCCCATTACGTAACGGGGGTTATCGGGGTCAAAAGCCAAAAAAGCACTTTCACCGCCGGCCGCATAGGTCCAATCTTGGGTTGAAATACTGTAGCGTCCTAAAGAGAGACTGGCTATTTTAACCGATGTATTGTCTTGTTGTCCGCCATAAATATTATACGGAAACAAATTATCGGCATTTATACGGTAAATCTGTGCCGTTGGCATATTTGTTTGTGTTGACCAAGTTTTGCCTTTATTAAAAGTAATGGCTGCCCCACCATCGTTGGTGATAACCATATTTTTTGAGTTTTTGGGATTTATCCACAGCTCATGAAAATCGCCATGGGTACCTTTGAGGCGTTGCCAAGTTTTCCCGCCGTCAATTGACCGCAGAGCCGGTGCACTCATCACATATACCACATTTTCGTCATTAGGGTCTGCCGTTACTTTAATATAATACCAAGCCCGTTGTGTAAGTCGGTTATCGTCGCTTATGCGATGCCAATTTTTACCGGCATCATCAGATACAAACAAACCGCCTTTATTTTTATTGCTGTCGCTTTCTATCACGGCATAAACTTTGTCTGAATTGGCCCGACTGACGGCTATAGCCATTTTACCCATTTCTTTGGGAAGTCCTTGCGTCATTTTATGCCAGGTATCACCACCGTCAACCGATTTGTACAAGCCACTGCCCGCACCACCGCTAATCATAGTCCATGGCGTTCTTTGATGATGCCACATAGAAGCGAACAAAACTTGTGGATTGTTAAGGTCTAGAGACAGGTCGGTAGCACCTGTTAAATCATTAATAAATAAAACTTTACGCCACGTTTTACCCCCATCTACAGATTTGTAAATACCCCGCTCGTTTGTAGCGGCTTGATAAGCCCCTTGTGCAGCTACATATACAATATCGGGGTTGGTGGGATTGATAACTATTTTGGCAATTTGCTGTGTCTTGTCTAAACCCATTTTTTGCCAGGTTTTTCCTGCGTCATACGATTTGTAAACCCCGTCGCCATACGAGGTCATAACCCCTCTTACGGCGTGTTCGCCCATACCCACATAAACAATATTGGGATTTGACTCACTTACAGCAACCGCACCTACTGAACCTGTCTTAAAATAACCGTCAGAAATATTTGTCCACCTTTGCCCGGCGTCTTCAGTTTTCCACAAACCACCCCCTGTGGTTCCCATATAATAGGTTAACGGGTCATTCACCACGCCACAAGACGAATTGGCTCTGCCACCACGGAAAGGTCCTATATTGCGATATTTAAGCGGTTTAAAATACGTATTGACATCTTGCGCCATTACAGTGCCAAGCATAAAAAAACTTAAAATGAGACTGAGTAGGGTTTTCATAATAAAAAAATGAGTTAGTAAGTTTCAAAGATATATATATTGCCATTATTTTATCACATTTAAAAATATTTTAACAGAAATCAGGCTGTTAATTTTTGTATATTGTTGCCTCAATTTTTGGTAAATGATTCATTCCTACAAACAAAAACCGCCATTACAAGCCAATTACGACACCATAATTATAGGTTCCGGGATGGGCGGATTGGCTACAGGGGCTATTTTAGCCAAGCAAGGTCAAAAAGTACTTATTTTAGAACGTCATTATACAGCCGGTGGTTTTACCCATATCTTTAAACGCAAAGGCTATGAGTGGGATGTGGGCATTCATTATATTGGCGAAGTGCAACGCCCCAACAGTTTGATGAAAAAGTTGTTTGATTACGTTACCGGCGGTCAACTAAAATGGGCTGATATGGGAGCTGTTTACGACCGCATTATAGTAGGAGAGAAGTCCTACGATTTTGTAAAAGGCGTCACTAATTTTAAGAAAAAATTAATAGGCTATTTCCCTGAAGAAGAGCGGGCTATAAATGATTATATAAAGCTGGTTTTTACCGCTGTAAAAAGCAGTAAAAACTATTATATCGGTAAAGCTTTACCGTCTTTTTTAGATAAGATTTTAGGAAGCTTTATGCGCAAACCCTTTTATAAATGGAGTGATAAAACCACTTATGACGTTTTAAATTCTTTAACAAATAATGAAGCGCTGATAAAGGTGCTTTGCGGACAATATGGCGATTACGGCCTGCCTCCCAAACAGAGCAGTTTTGCCATGCATGCTTCGGTGGTACGTCATTATTTAGACGGAGGTAGTTTTCCTGTGGGGGGCTCTTCACAAATTGCCAAAACCATCGATAAAGTTATTGAAGCTGCCGGAGGCACTATTCTTATCAATGCCGAAGTCGGTCAAGTAATTGTAGAAAACAACAAAGCCAAAGGTGTGCGCATGGCCGATGGTAAAAGCTTTTTTGCCAAAAATATCGTCAGTAATACAGGTATTATGATTACTTATAACAAGCTGTTACCCCAAGATATTGTTGACAAGTATTGTTTAAAAGCACAACTTCAAAAAGTAAAACGCTCGGTGGCTCATGTGAGTTTATACATCGGTTTAGAAGAATCGCCGGAGGCTTTAAATTTGCCTAAAACAAATCATTGGATTTATCCTGAGAAGGGCGATCACGATACTTGTGTCAATCGTTATTTAGAAGATATTGATAATGAATTCCCGATGGTGTATATTTCATTCCCATCGGCTAAAGACCCCGATTGGCCCAAGCGTTATCCCAACAAAAGCACCATAGACATTATTACTTTAATGCCCTATGAGGTTTTTAAACCGTGGGTGGGAAGCCGCTGGAAAAAGCGTGGCTCCACTTATGAAGCTCTGAAAGAAAAAATAACACAACGGTTGTTGAAAAAATTATACGAGCAGATACCACAAGTCAAAGGTAAAGTCGCCTATTACGAACTTTCTACACCGCTTACTACCCAACATTTTGTCAATTATACCGAAGGTGAGATTTACGGTCTGGACCACAGCCCGAGTCGTTTTAGGCAAAAATTTCTACAACCCCGTACACCTATCAAAAACTTTTACTTAACCGGCCAAGATATTGTTACGGCAGGAGTGGGGGGCGCCTTGTTTTCCGGCGTACTGACATCCACAGCCATAACGGGTAAGAATGTTTTAAAAAAGCTTTATTAAAACGCTTATCAGTTATACATTTTTTCACCCACGGGTATGCTAACAGCCAAATCGTTTTCTTTAGGCGGAATAGGACAGGAGTGATTGGGATTATACACACAGTAAGGGTTATAAGCCATGTTAAAATCTAAGCTAAGCGTATTGCCGCTAGGAATATCGAGTACAAGATAACGCCCGCCGCCATAGGTTTCTTTACCCGACGTCTTATCGGTAAAAGGCAAGAAAAGGGCATTTTGAGTTCTGACAGAGCCCAC
>CAZMBM010000079.1:0-9861 GCA_964564475.1 uncultured Flavobacteriaceae bacterium
AAAGTACTGCCGGTGGCGAAAGTGCCCATATTGCGGTTGACCCTTTAAATAACGATATCGTTTATGGCGGCAGTTATGGCGGCCTGCTAACCCGTGTTGACCACAAAAACAAACAAATGCGCGCCATTAATGTTTGGCCCGATGACCCTATGGGACATGGTGCCGAAGATTTTAAATACCGCTTTCAGTGGAATTTTCCCTTGTTTTTCAGCCCTAACAATCCCAAAAAATTGTATGCAGCGTCTAACCACCTTCATGTCACTACAAACGAGGGGCAATCTTGGCAGATTATCAGTCCCGATTTGACACGCAACGATCCTAAAACGCTCAAAGCCTCGGGGGGTCCCATCACCAAAGACAATACCGGGGTTGAATATTACGGTACTATTTTCGCCGCCACCGAATCGCCTTACGAACCCAATCTTATTTGGACAGGTTCAGACGACGGTCTTGTTTACTTAACACGCGACGGCGGTAAAAATTGGACAAACGTCACCCCTAAAAAAATGCCAAAATGGATGATGATAAACAGTATAGAAATAGACCCTTTTAACAAAGGCGGGGCTTATATTGCCGGCACTAAATACAAAAGTGGCGATTACCATCCCTATCTCTACAAAACCGAAAACTACGGTAAAACGTGGAAACTCATCACCAATGGCATTCCAAATGAGTATTTTACACGTGTAGTGCGTGCCGATAAAAACCGTAAAGGCTTGCTTTATGCCGGTACAGAAAAAGGACTCTTTATCAGCTTTGACGATGGCGCTAACTGGCAAAAATTTCAGTTAAATCTGCCTATTGTCCCCATAACCGACTTGGCTGTTAAAAATAACAACCTCATCGCAGCCACACAAGGACGTGCCTTTTGGATTATTGACGATTTAACGCCTTTACATCAATTAAATAACAGTTTGGTCAAACAAAAAGTAATCCTTTACAAACCCCAAAACACCTACGATATGGGTGGCGGCAGTACCAAACTGTCTAAAACACAAGGCCAAAATCGCCGTGCCGGTGTAGCCGTTAATTTTTATATTAAAGATACCGCTAAAGCCGATAAAATCAGCTTGACTTTTAAAGATGCTCAAGGCAAGGTTATCAGAACTTTTAAAACCACACCCGATAAAAAGAAAAATGAAGCCAAACTCAAGCTCAAAGAAGGCGACAATGTATTCTATTGGAATATGATGTATCCGGGAGCCGAAAAAGTTAAAGGCATGATTTTATGGTGGGGGTCATTGGCCGGTCCTAAAGCTACTCCGGGCACTTACAGTGTTACGCTTAGCGTCAACGGACAAACACAAACACAGTCTTTTAAAATCTTAAAAGACCCGAGAAGCAGTGCTTCTTTAGCCGATTTAAAAGCCAAATTCGACTTTATTTTAGCGGTACGCGATAAGTTGACCGAAACACACAAAGCGCTTAAAAATATTAAAAAAGTGCGCAAACAAGTAGCCGTGCTCAAAAAAGCCATAAGCGACAAAAAGACACATAAAGACCTTATTGCTTTTGCCGACGACATTGTAAAACGTATAACCGTAATTGAAAACAACTTGTATCAAACCAAGAGTAAGAGCAATCAAGACCCGTTGA
The DNA here is from genome assembly GCA_964564475.1 of uncultured Flavobacteriaceae bacterium. Taxonomy (GTDB): domain Bacteria; phylum Bacteroidota; class Bacteroidia; order Flavobacteriales; family Flavobacteriaceae; genus CG1-02-35-72. The sequence goes on from CAZMBM010000079.1 coordinate 1,597, forward strand.
ATTTTCCAATAAAACTAAACAACAAATTGGCGCATTTAAACTCGTTATCTAGTATTGGCAATTTTAAGCCAACTGACCAAGCCTACGCTTTTAAAAAGGAAGTGACTGCCGCTATTGACAAAGAGCTTACCGCTTTGTACAAAATTTTTAATACCGACGTTAAACAACTCAATGCTAAAGTAAAAGCCAGCGGTATTGATTTGATTAGGGTAGATTAATCAGGAGATTGCCACACCCCGATAAATCGGGGTTCGCAAAGACTGTATCATTCAGGGCTTCACTTAAAGTGACGCCCTGACTTTTTTAGAACATCATGTTGAAGCGCAATACTTCGGGCGGGCCACCTCTTTCTTTTTATAAGATAACCACGCCCTTGTGTGGACTCGTTATGACGTTTTATTCTAACTTTTAATATAAATTTAACACAAAGGATTGTCCCCCTCCGTATTCTATGATTAAAACAAAAAAATATTTAAATTATTTATTGATACGATGACGATGACTTTAAGTCATCGTATCAATTTACTAGCTAGCCATTTTCTTAGCCCTGCGCTGTAAAATAAAGGCCATAAAAAGGCCGTAAATTATACCGCCTACCGTTTTGGCAATGATATATTTAATTATTATGGGATAGCTGAAATTTTGTAGAAATCCTGCAAAACCCGCTTTGCTAAAAAGGCTGAAAAGTGCTTCGATTAGGGTGAGTACAATAATGAACATCACCGCTGTAAAAACAAAGGTCTTTAGAAAACTGAATTGTTTTTTTACTACCATTATCGCAATTTTTTATTGTTGTGATGCCGGTCGTGATCGCGTGTGGCTTTGAGTGCCAGTTTTTTATCAAAGGCCGCTTGTAAATCGACGCCGGTTTGATTGGCCAGACACAAAACTACAAACAGTACATCGGCCAATTCTTCGCCCAAATCTTTGTTTTTATCGCTTTCTTTTTCGCTTTGTTCACCATAACGGCGGGCGATGATACGGGCCACCTCACCTACTTCTTCGGTAAGCTGTGCCATGTTGGTCAACTCATTAAAATAACGCACACCGTGCTCTTGTATCCAGTTATCTACGGTTTTTTGGGCATTTTTTATATCCATTTTGTCAATCATTTATCATTTTCAAAAGTACAGAATAAAATAGACCCTTCGACGCCGCTCAGGGTGATATTTGACTATTTATTGAGTTCAAAAGTAATCAATTATGTCGCCTCGAGCGCAGTCGAGAGGTCAATAATTTCTTTAAATTTATATAGGTCTCGACTGCGTTCGACCTGACATTATTACAAATAACTTAAAAATACTGTTCTAGGTATTTCTACAGCCCCCAAACTGTCTAAATGCTTATTGTACTCCTGACAATCTATCAATTTATAATCTTTATCGGCCGCATAATTGGCCAACCAGATAAAGGCGACTTTAGAGGCATTGCTGACTTTACTAAACATACTTTCACCACAAAAAATATGACCTAAATCTACACCGTACAGGCCGCCTACCAGTTCATTATTCTGATATACTTCAACCGATTTGGCCCAACCTTGTTTGTGTAGTTCTATGTAGGCTTTTTCCATATCGTTTGTTATCCAAGTACCTGTTTCGCCCTGACGTTTTACGGTTTTACAATGGTGTATAACAGCGCTAAAAGCCGTATTAAACCGAATCTCAAAAGGATTTTTTTTAAGAAACTGCCGCATACTTTTACTTATTTTTATGTCTTTTGGAAACAAGACCATTCGTGGGTCGGGACTGTACCATGTAATGGGATAGCCTTCAGAATACCACGGAAAAATACCGCTTCTATAAGCCAGCAAAAGGCGGTCTATAGACAAATCGCCTCCAAAAGCCACAAGCCCTTGAGGTGTAGCGGTAGTAACAGGTGGAAAGTAAATAGTCTTGTCTAAAATAAGCATTTTTACCTTCCTCTAATTTAATTGTTTGACATTCCTAAAATGGCAGGTCATCGGGCTCTGCATCGCTTAAATCACCGGCGGCTTCAAAAGCATCGGTAGCGTCTAAAGGCGGTAATTCAGCTTCGCCACCTTGCGACAAAGCCTCGATACGCCACCCTTGAATAGAATTAAAATATTTGACTTCGCCTTGCGGATTTGTCCACTCCCTACCGCGGATATTGATACTTATTTTAACATCTTGCCCCACATTAAAACTGTTTAAAAGGTCGCATTTGTCTTGAATGAATTCTACCAAAATTGATTGTGGATATTGTTCGCTCGTAACAATAACAACCTCTCTTTTTCTAAAGCCTTTGGCGCCATAGGTTTTGGTTTCGTCTATTAATTTAATTTTTCCTGTAATTTCCATAGATGTGTTTTTGATTAATTATTTGGTTAACAGTGTCAACCACGCTTTTGTTATATGATTGTTTTCTAAAAATTCTTGTGCTTTTTTGTGTTTCTCTGTCTCAGATAATTGCGCTAATTGCGGATGGCTTTTGGCATAATTACATATACTTTCCTCATTTGGCAAGTTCTCTACATTGGCCAACAGCCCCAAATCATTACCTGTTAAAATAGGGCTGTTTCTAATTTCTTTGGGTAAAGCATCTACACCAATACCCAATGTAGAAAGTGGTTTAGGAATTTCGAAAAAGCCTTTGTTAACTCTGGAATAATAACTCCCTCCGGCACGTGCTACCAAATCGAGCTTTTCTTGATTTATACTGCCGTCATCTTTTAGAAAGGCTTTTTTAATGTGTATTTTAAGGACTTCGCAAATCACCAAATTGCCCGCACCCCCTTTATCGCCTAAAGCCATAACATCATTAACTTTACATTCCATTTGAATAGGTGACTCGGCGACTCTAAAAGGTTTAACCTCATCAGATTTAAGCATGGTCAGTCCGGCTTTTTCAAATTCGTTGACGCCTTCGGCATATTCGGTACTGGCCAAACTCATTTGTTGTGCCAAATTGTAGTTGACCACGTTTATAACCACCTCTTTTGTTGCCAACACATTGTCTAAAGTGTGCTTGGTTGTATTGTTTGATACCCTTCGTGCCGGCGAAAAAATAAGAATCGGCGGATTGGCACTAAAAACATTAAAAAAACTAAAAGGCGATAAATTGGGACGCCCTTCTGCATCTACTGTACTGGCAAATGCTATAGGTCTGGGTGCTACGGCACTTAGCAGGTAAGCGTGCAATTTTTGTGTGCTTATTTCGTTAGGATTTACCGTGAGCATATTTTACATTTATACAACAAACAAAAGTAAAGATATTCTCTTAGAAATAAATACCCTTTTTAAATTTTAGTTTTTTATTAAGATAAGGTTTATATTTGTTTAAAATGCCGTCATATTTTTATAAAAATATCATCCGTTGGGCTGTTGCAGCTTTGTCTTTTGCCATTGTGGTACTTATTTTGTGGAATACCTATGATTTTTTTCAGAAATTTAAAAACGAAGAACGTCAAAAAATGGCTGTTTTGTCTGAAGCCTATAAACGTTTTAATTCGGCCGGATTAAAAGAAGACATCACTTTGTCGTCTAAAATTATCAGTAGCAATAAAAATATCCCTATGATTGTAACCGATGTAAACGACAGCATCATTCTCAATCAGAATTTAGACAGTATTAAGGTCAAAAAATACAGTTATTTAAAAAAACAATTGGCTGTAATGAAGGCGCAAAACGAGCCTTTAGAAATAAGTTACAACCGCGGAGGATTGAGCATTAAAAACTATGTTTACTACAGAGATTCTGAACTGCTGACAAAACTAAAATACTACCCGTTGGCACTTATTTTTATTCTTATTTTATTCGGAATTATTATTTATTTGGTATTTAAATCGAATAAAATTGCCGAACAAAACAAATTATGGGCAGGTATGGCCAAGGAAACGGCGCATCAAATAGGGACGCCTTTAACCTCTTTATTGGGTTGGCTCGAATTGCTCAAACAACAAAACGCCGATAAAAACACCGTTTCTGAAATAGAAAAAGACATAAATCGACTGACTATTATAGCCAACCGGTTTTCTAATATAGGCTCTATACCCAAAATGCAAAAAACAAATTTAATTCCCGAAATTCAGAACATCGAAAGTTATTTCAGCAGTCGTGTTTCTAAAGGCATCTCCTTCACCAATCAATACCCTTCTCATCCTGTTTATGTTAACATAAACTCACAGTTATTCAGTTGGGTTGTAGAAAATATTGTTAAAAACGCCATTGATGCCGTTAAAGCCGAAGGAGAAATTACCTTGTCTATTAAAGAAAAGCAAAACAAAGTGTATTTTAAGGTATCTGACACGGGAAAAGGCATCCCCAAAAAGAATTTTAAAACAATCTTTAAACCGGGATTTACCACTAAAAAACGTGGCTGGGGTTTGGGCTTATCTTTAGCCAAACGGATTATAGAAAATTACCATAACGGCAAAATTTATGTTCATAAATCTACTGTTGGAAGGGGTACAAGTATCCGCCTAGAACTGCCTTTAATTAAATAGCCTATAAAGCTTCAGAAATTTTTTGGGCCAAAATCTTAAATTCTTCAGACGACATTTTTTCTTTATGCTTAAAATCGATGTTTTTCATGCTGTGAAGAGGGATTAAATGAACGTGTACATGAGGTACTTCAAGACCAATTACTGTCATCCCTATACGCTCACAGGGTACTACTTTTTCAAGTGCTTTGGCTACTTTTCTTGAAAACTGCATCAAACCCAAGTAGGTCGTTTCATCTAAATCAAAAAGCTTATTAACTTCTTTTTTCGGAACTACTAAAGTATGCCCTTTTGCATTGGGGTTAATATCTAAAAAAGCAAAAAAAGCATCACTTTCGGCGACCTTATAGCAGGGAATCTGCCCATTGATTATTTTTGTAAAAATACTGGCCATTATCTTGAAATTTCTAAAACTTCGAATGTCATAGTCCCATTGGGAACGGTTATTTCGGCTACTTCGCCAACTTTTTTCCCCAGTAAGCCTTTTCCAATGGGTGAATTGACACTTATTTTACCCGATGCCAAGTCAGATTCAGAGTCGGCCACCAAAGTATAATCAAATGCCATACCATTGGCTTGGTTTTTAATCTTAACTTTAGAGTGTATCAAAATTTTTGACGTGTCTAATTGCGATTCGTCAATCAAACGTGCCGTAGAAAGCACTTGCTTGAGTTTGGCTATTTTTAATTCTAATAAAGATTGTTCTTCTTTAGCCGCATGATATTCGGCATTTTCACTTAAATCGCCTTTATCTCTGGCTTCGGCAATAGCATTGGTAACTCTTGGACGTTCTACATGTTCTAATTGTTCGAGTTCTTCTCTAAGGTTTTTTAAACCCTCTTTGGTATAGTACGATACATTTCCCATAATCTTCGTCTTTATATCTTTATATATAAATATAAAAAATCTCAAGGCCATAACACGGACTGAGATTGATTACAAAGATATAAAATATTTATTAATCAAATAGAATTTGTAACTTGTGAGCCCAAATAAAAGTAGATTATGTCTTTAAAAAATTTGATAACACTATTTTTAATTTTAAGCTTAATTTCGTGTTCTTCTTCCTCACCGGATAACAACGAAAACTTACCCACTGTACCTGTAAATGAAACCATTTCTCTTAACAGTCCGCAATATCAAAATCTATTAGTCCCGGGTGGCTGGGCCTACGCTCCGGGGGGGCTTAAAGGTATTATCGTTTATAATTTTAATGGCACTGAGTTTGCCGCTTTTGATCGTGCCTGTCCACATATTGCTCTTTCCAATGCCTGCTCTGAAATGATTGTTGACAGCAGTATAAAAATGGTATGCCCCTGTGACGATGCCGAGTTTAACATTTTAAACGGCGCCCCTCTAACCACCGGAATTAATGTAGGTGCCCGAGCGTATCGAGCCACACGTGTTAGCAGTAGCACAGTAACTATTACAAATTTTTAACTTTTTATTGTCTTTATATTCCCTATTTTTGTGCCATTATTAAAAAAAAATCTATGGCAAAAGTAAGTATTATTATGGGTAGCACATCAGACCTTCCCATAATGCAACAATCAATTGATGTTTTAAAAGAATTTGGTATTACAACTGAGGTTAAGGTTATTTCGGCACATCGTGCCCCCGATGTATTGGCCGATTATGCCAAAAACGCAGTAAAAAATGGCATAAAAGTAATTATTGCAGGTGCCGGTGGCGCTGCACATTTACCCGGTGTTACAGCGGCCTTTACAACGCTTCCTATTATTGGTGTGCCTATTAAATCGCATATTTCAATAGACGGTTGGGATTCTATTTTATCTATCCTGCAAATGCCTTCGGGTATTCCGGTCGCCACTGTAGCCTTAAACGGTGCTAAAAATGCCGGTATATTGGCTGCTCAAATTATAGCTGTTGCAGATGAAGAATTGAGACAAAAATTAGTTGCTTTTAAAGAAGAATTAAGACGAAAAGTGATTAAAGCTTCAGAGGATTTAAACAATTAATAAACCTCTTTTTATACTGTAAATATACAATAGATAGATGTCTAAAAGTAACCCTTTGCTCATAACTTTCGATACAACTCATAACACGGCGCCCTTTTCTAAAATAAAAATCGAACATTTTAAACCCGCTTTTAAAGAGGCTATTTCTTTAGCCAAGAAAGATGTAAATGCCATCGTTTCGAATATCGAAAATCCCGATTTCGACAACACCATAGCTGCCCTCGATTTTGCCGGACAGACTTTAGAACGTGTTTCAAGTATCTTTTTTAATTTAAATTCGGCCGAAACAAATGACGCCATTCAAAAAATAGCTCAAGAAGTTTCCCCTTGGTTATCTGAATTATCTAACGACATTCGTTTAAATAACAAATTATTTCAAAAAATTAAAACGGTTTACGAGCAACGAGAAAAACTGAATCTCAACCCTGAGCAACTGACTTTACTCACAAAAAAATACAAGTCTTTTGTACGCAATGGTGCTAATTTGAGTAAGGCCGACAAAGAAAAACTCCGTAAAATTGACACGCAGCTTTCAAAACTCAGCCTCACTTTTGGCGAGCATGTACTGGCCGATGCCAATGCGTATCAGATGCATCTTACTAACGAATCTGACTTAGAAGGTCTCCCTCAACACGCCAAAGATGCTGCCAAATTATTAGCCGAAAACAAAGATTTAAAAGGATGGCTCATTACCTTAGATTATCCAAGTTATATTCCTTTTATGACCTATGCCAAAAACAGGGATTTACGTGAAAAATTAGCCCGTGCTTTTGGGGCCAAAGCCTTCCAAAAAAACGACAATAATAATGAGCAAGTGGTTTTAGATATTATCAAATTAAAAGCGCAAAGAGCCAAACTATTGGGTTACAATACCCATGCCGACTTTGTTTTAGAAGAGCGTATGGCTAAAAATCCGCAAACGGTTTTAGATTTTCTCAACACTATTTTGGTTAAAGCCAAACCGGCAGCCCAAAAAGAATTTTCACAACTCAAAAATTTGGCTAAGGTTGATGGTATTCAAGATTTTCAAAAATGGGATAGTGCTTATTACAGCGAAATCCTTAAAAAACAAACACTCGATTTAGACGAAGAGCAACTCAAACCCTATTTTAAACTCGAAAATGTTTTGGAGGGGGTTTTTAAAGTGGCTCAGAAACTCTACGGTCTTCACTTCGAACCCGTAGATAATATTGACGTTTACCATCCCGATGTTAAAGCTTTTAAAGTAACGGATGAAAAAGGTATTTATCAAGCTGTTTTTTATACCGATTTCTTTCCGCGTCCCGGCAAACGCCAAGGGGCTTGGATGACGTCTTTTAAAAATCAGTGGATGAAAGACGGTGAGAATAGTCGCCCACATATTTCTATCGTGTGCAATTTCACCAAACCCACCAAAACCCGACCGTCGTTGTTAACTTTCAACGAAGTGACCACCTTGTTTCATGAATTTGGTCATGCCCTTCACGGCATGTTAGCCAATACTACTTATCCCGGTTTAAGCGGTACCGGTGTGTATTGGGATTTTGTAGAACTCCCCAGTCAGGTTTTAGAAAATTGGTGCTACGAAAAAGAAACTTTAGACCTTTTTGCCAGACATTATAAGACAGGCAAAAAAATGCCAGCCGATTTAATTACTAAAATTAAAGCGGCGGCCAACTTTTTAGAAGGTCTGGCTACTTTACGTCAACTCAGTTTTGGCTTATTAGATATGCAATGGCATACCCAAGAGCCCTCAAAAATTAAAAGCGTCAAAAACTTTGAAAAACAAGCCTTTGCCGATACCCAATTGTATCCAGACGTGGCCGAAAACTGTATGAGCACCGC
>CAZMBM010000080.1:0-9831 GCA_964564475.1 uncultured Flavobacteriaceae bacterium
ATTCTTACTTCTGAGTTAAAAAAACATTGCGAAGCTTTATGCAAGTTTGGCGATAGTTTTCAAATACTTGAAAAGATTTCAAAGAATATATAATGTTATCACAATATTGTGCGTAAGCGGAAAATTGAACTAAAAAGAGTATTAAATGAATAAAACTTCAATATATACAACTCGAAAACTTGAAAAAACAGTTAATGAGTTTATATCCGAAAACGAGCAAAACAAGAATGAATATTTAGGAGAATGGACTGCTACTCTATTTTATGTAAGTCATAAAAAATGTTGGTTAATTATTAACAAATTGACCAAATATTTATTGATTTTAGCAGATGTTAAAAAATCCGATTTGAAAAACATATCAAAAATATTCAAGGAGACTTTTTATGCTCAATTAATTTATGACGGAATTGTGATTGAATATGAGCTAATTGAAAAAATAATAGGAGAAATTGAACTATTAGAAACGAATAATGACAGAAGTACAAATGGTTCTCTTAATAACTGCTTGCTTTATCTTGATGATTGGAAATATGAATTTGGAGATTTCAAAAATATGCCGTTCAGAGATTTAAATAATCGACTAAATAGTTCACCGAATAAAATGTTGAATTGGTTATACCCGAAAGAGAAAATGGATGAATTGATAAAATCCTACTCACAACACCGCATATAATTTATGTTTACATTTAAACTAAATATTAACCGACAAACATTCAACAAACGATTTCCTTTAACCGAAAAATCTCCGATTTTCCAGTCGCACAAATCATATTCAAACTCGCTCGATTAAACTCAATAGAAACTAATTAAAATACAAATTTTGATAAAACCCTACATCCAAGCCGCCCGTTTACGTACCTTACCGCTTTCGGTATCGGGTATTATTGTGGGGAGTTTTTTGGCGGCTTCAGAAAACTTTTTCGATTGGAAAATTGCTCTTTTGGCACTTCTTACAACTATTGCTTTTCAAATACTGTCTAACTACGCCAATGATTATGGCGATGGCGTAAAAGGAACTGACAATGAATACAGGGTAGGGCCTGTACGTACCTTACAAAGTGGCGCCATTAGTCAACACCACATGCTTAACGCTATAAAAATAATGGGTACGTTGAGTTTTTTATTGGCCTTGTTTTTAATTTATTTGGCCTTTGGCAAAGAATACATAACCTATTCGTTGTTGTTTATGGTTTTAGGTGTCGCCGCTATAGGCGCCGCCTTAAAATACACTATGGGTAAAAAAGCTTATGGCTATAGTGGTTTTGGCGATGTGTTTGTGTTCGTCTTTTTCGGACTGGTAAGTGTTTGTGGCAGTTATTTTTTATTTACAAAGACCCTTAATTTTACTGTACTTTTACCTGCTTTTTCTGTGGGATTGCTTAGTGTGGGCGTGTTGAATATCAATAATATGCGTGATTTAGAATCGGATAAAAAATCACAAAAAAATACTTTAGTTGTTAAAATCGGCGCCGAATTTGCCAAATATTACCATTATTATTTGTTGATTACGGCTTTTATTTTAACCCTCATTTATACAAGTTTTACTTTATCTTCTGCTTGGCAGTTTTTATTCATAGGGGCTTTTATCCCTATTTTTAAACACCTTTTAACAGTTTATAAAACCAAAGATTTAAAAAACCTAGACCCCGAGCTAAAAAAATTAGCGCTTTCAACCTTTTTATTTTCGATACTTTTCGGATTGGGTCAAATTTTGTAATTTATTTTTTTATAACTTTAAACTTTAAAATCGTAAAGTTCTGAATTATGAAAATAACCTATTTGGGTCATGCCAGTTTGGCCATAGAAGTAGCGGGTAAAAAACTTATTGTTGACCCTTTTATCAGTGCCAATGAGTTGGCAAAAGATATTGATATTACATCGCTTAAGGCGGACTATATTTTGGTGACACATGCCCACCAAGACCATATTTTAGATGTAGAGACTATTGCCAAAAATACAGGCGCTAAAGTGATATCTAATTACGAGATAGTCACGCATTACGGAGCTAAAGGTATTGAAGGGCATCCTATGAATCACGGCGGTTCTTGGTTGTTTGATTTTGGACGGATAACTTATACCAATGCCATTCATTCAAGCTCCTTTCCCGATGGTAGTTACGGCGGTCAGCCCGGAGGGTTTATTTTAGAAACAGCCGAAGGAAACATCTATATTGCCGGTGATACCGCCTTGACTTACGATATGAAAACCATTCCGTTACAAACTCAACTCGATTTAGCAGTTTTACCTGTAGGCGATAATTTTACCATGGGTTATGAAAGTGCCTGCATAGCGTCTGATTTTGTTAAATGTAACCGTGTTTTAGGCTACCATTTTGATACCTTTGGTTATATTGAAATAGATCATCAAAAAGCGATTAATCATTTTAAAGAAAACGGTAAAGAATTACTATTGTTAGCTATTGGTATGGCTATAGAGGTATAAAAAATAGTGTAGGCGTTTTCTATACTATTTATATTTTGAGCCAAGAGTATTAATTTTTATCAGGTTGGTAGTCGAAAGGTAATAACTCAGGGATACGTTGGAAGCCCATATAGCCCGTCCACAAAATACTGTAAGGGTCGTAATAGCCGTTTTTAGATATATAAATTGAATCTTTTAGTTGATACAGTTTCGACATTTCTATATCTCTATAATAGATTATTAAAAAATCTTTAATCTTTATATAATTGGTATTATGTTTTTTAAAAGCTGAATCGGCCACAAATTTAAGTCGGCTGCCTTCTAAAACCGTAAAACGCTCTTCTTTTAATTTGTTGTTGTACAAAGATCTTATAAAATGCATCTTTGATCCTAAATAAACCAAGCGGCGGCGCCGTTTATATTTTTTTATCAGGTACCTGTTTTTTGTTTGAGTTTCCTTAAAATAATACGATCCTTGAAAAAATACAGTATCTCTACGAAAATAAAATTGGTCGAGATAATATTTTATCTTGTATCCTAAATACTTATTATTAATTAGAATGGGTTTTTCGCTGTAGCCGTAAAGTGTTTTTTGATCTTTAGAAAAAACTAATTTAATATCTTTTATATTTTCAATAGTACTGTAGCGTGCTAATCTTGAAGTTCCTAAAAATTCACGTTTAAAAATACGTTCTTTTTTCTTTCTGTAACTTTTAATGTCTTTTAAAGCGACCAGCGGTAAGCCAAATGTTTTTGGTTTTAAATAGATAGTCAAAAATTTATCTAAAGTGTAGTCTTTTATTTCACGTGTTTGATAACCTATAAAACTCACATAAAAAGGGATATGTTGGTTGAGCTGTTTTAAACTAAAATAGCCTCGGGAGTTGGTTGTTGCGCCTGTAATAATTGTACCGTTAAAATACACATTTGCAAAAACAATGGGCTGATGTGTTTTAAAATCTAAAACACGTCCTTCAATAAACTGGGCTTGGATGTTTAAATGTGCGCATAAAAATAGAGAAATAAAGCCAATCCATTTCATAAAGTAGGTATATTTTGAGTCGGAATATAACGTATAGGTTTTATCAAAAAACATTACAAATCTACTAATTAGTACCCTCGCTAGGAATCGAACCTAGATCTAAAGTTTAGGAAACTCTTGTTCTATCCGTTGAACTACGAGGGCAAAAGCCCAACAAAAATACTATAATTGTTGAAGTTGTCACTAATAAAAAACAGTTTCGAAATAATATTTTTTAATCTTTATCGGGTTTGTATTCAAAAGGAAGTAAATCGCTTAACCTTTGTGCCCCCATATAGCCTGTCCATAAAATGCCATAAGGGTGACTATAGCCGTTTTTGGCAATATAAACCGAATCGGTGAGTTGGTATAATTTTGAATCTTTAAGTCCGCGAAAACGTATTTTAATGTGATCTTTAATGGCGATATAATGACTATTTTTATGAGTCATAATGCTATCATAATTATACTTATAACGATTACTGCCTACAATTTTATACCCTTCTTCTTTAAGTTTATTGTTGTATAAAGATCTTATAAAGTGCATTTTAGAGCCCAGATACACTTCCTTTCTGTGCTGCATAATTTTTGCCATTTTATTTGGATCGGTAATTTTCTTCTCTTTAAAATAAAAAGCACCTTGAAAAAAAACGGTATCGTTTCTGTAATAAAAATAGTCTAAGTAGTAGTCTATTTTGTAACCCAAATAAGTATTATTTATAACAATTGGTTTTTTTGTAAAAGCATTAAGCGTTTTTTTGTCTTTAGAATACCGCAATTCAATATCATCCATATTTTCGATAATACAATAGCGTGCAGTTCTGTTTGTACCCAAAAATTCACGTTTAAAAATACGTTCTTTTAATTTACGTCCGGTTTTGCCGCTTTTAATCTCAACAGTAGGTAAATCAAAAGTTTTGGGTTTTAAATAAACTGTAAGTAGTTTAGAAGCCTTATAGTTATTTATTTCGCTAGAAAAGTAACCTACAAAACTAACGGTTAAAGGTAAATGCTGATTTTTAATTAATTTTACTTTAAAATTACCCAGAGTATCTGTAGTAGTGCCTTTAAAAGTGCCGTTAAAATATACATTTGCAAAAACAATGGGCTGGTGTGTTTTAGCATCTAAAACACGTCCTCTTAATTCTTGTGCTGAAGAACTTAAACTTAGAAAAACACAAAATAAAGCAATAAAAAGCCTTTTCATGACAAATGTCCGGTTGATTCGTTTAAAGCTTTTGTCCTGTTTTTAAATCAAAAATTACAAAAGAGCTAAATTTATTTTCTGGCCAGAAAGTATGGGCTAAATTGTATCTTTGTTCATTATGATAAAAGCGTCATTTCAAAAATACATTTTATATTTTAAATTAGCTAGTGGTACATCTAGAGGCGTTTTAAGAAAAAAAACTACTTATTTTTTGCACTTATATGATGACGATAATTGGGGAATAGGGGAGTGCGGACTCTTTAAGGGCTTAAGTGCCGATGATGTACCCGATTATGAAAAAAAGTTACAGTGGGTTTGTGATAATATCCATACAGATATAACAGTACTTTTAGAGGCTTTAAAACGATATCCTTCAATTCAATTTGGATTAGAACAATCTTTTTTGTCGCTTTTAAACAAAGATAAATTTAATTTATACCCTTCAGACTTTACGGAAGGAAAAGAAGGAATAGCTATTAATGGCCTTATTTGGATGGGGACAAAAACTTTTATGAATCGGCAAATTAAAGATAAGTTAAAGGCCGGGTTTAAGACTCTAAAATTAAAAATTGGGGCTATTGATTTTCAGGCGGAGTTAGATTTGCTAAAATCAATCCGTCAAGAGTTTAGCTCTAAAGAAATCGCATTACGCGTAGATGCCAATGGCGCTTTTAGCCCTAAAGAAGCTCTAGAAAAACTGAAGCGTTTGTCTGATTTTGATTTACACTCTATAGAGCAACCTATTAAAGCCAAACAATGGGAAGAGATGGCTTTACTCTGTCACAATACACCTTTACCTATTGCCTTAGATGAGGAACTTATAGGTGTTTTTGAGGATTTTAATAAAGAAGAATTGTTGCAAAAAATTAAACCACAATACATTATTCTAAAACCGAGTTTAGTAGGCGGATTTAAAGGGACTAAAAAGTGGCTGACATTGGCCGAAAATCAAGGTATAGGTTGGTGGATAACTTCGGCTTTAGAAAGCAATATTGGCCTAAATGCCATTGCCCAATTTACTTTTAGTTTAAATAGTGCTTTGCCACAAGGTTTGGGAACAGGAAGCCTTTTTACAAATAATATTACAGCTCCTTTAGAAGTTTGCCATGGCACACTTTTTTATAATAAAGCCAAAAAGTGGCGTTTAACAGCATTAAAACTTTAGAAATCAATGGACTTTATTACACAAGCTTTTAAAGGGAAAACACAATGGTATCATTATTTATTGGGAACTTTTCTCACTTTTTTTATCATGCAATTTGGCGCATTTCCGTTGTGGATTGCCAATGAATTTGCCGATAAATCTAAATTCGACATTACCGGATTGAATCCCGGGATTAATAATAATTTATTTCTGGTCATCATGATAATTCCCTTTGCGTTGGGATTATTAGGCCTGTACATCTCTGTTTTAAAAATTAACCGTTTATCCTTTTTAAAAGTATTGACGGCCCGTCCTCGACTAGATTGGCATCGTATATTATTTGCCTTTATGCTTTGGTTTTTAATATCGCTCTCGCTACTTGCAATAGATTATTATATAAATCCGGAACATTATGTCTTTAGTTTTAAGATGATGCCGTTTATATTTTTAGTGCTATTGTCGGTATTGTTAATGCCCTTACAAACAAGTTTTGAAGAGCTGTATTTTAGAGGTTACCTTATGCAAGGATTTGGGGTGCTTACCAAATATAGATTAATAGCTTTAGTGGTCACTTCAACGGTATTTGGATTGCTTCATGGCGCTAATCCTGAGGTGGCAAGATTGGGTAATATCTTGCTTATTTACTATGTAACAACGGGCTTTTTATTTGGTATTATCACCCTTATGGATGATGGCCTTGAGCTTACATTAGGTTTACATGCAGCTAATAATGTTGTAGCTGCTGTTTTTGTAACAACCAATTGGTCTGTTTTTCAAACAGATGCCTTGTTTATAGATGTTTCTGAGCCCGAGATTAATTGGATGATGTTTGTACCCCTCATTGTTATCTATCCTTTATTGCTTTTGGGGTTATCAAAAAAATACGGATGGAAAAATTGGAAACAAAAATTATTAGGTAAAGTTGTAAAACCACAAATTAGTATTGACTAATATATCAAACAGTACAAAGTGAATAATTATTCCACTATAAATAAACGGTTTAGTTTAAACGGAAAATCTTTTGAAAAGGAGCAAGAGCTGTTAAGCTTTAGTAAAAAAATTAACAACGATATTTTTATCTTTTTAAGTGCTTGGTTTGACACCCGTGATTTTATAATTGTTAAAACTTCAGGTTCTACAGGAAAACCAAAAGATATCAGCCTCAAAAAAGCACATATGATAAATTCGGCCTTGGCTACAGGTCATTTTTTTGGTTTAGGAGAGAATACAAAAGCCTTACTTTGTTTGTCACTCAATTATATTGCTGGTAAAATGATGTTAGTAAGGGCTATGGTTTTAGGTTGGCACTTAGACGTGGTTGCGGCTAGTTCGCATCCGCTTGAAGCCAACAACAAGCATTACGATTTTTGTGCCATGGTTCCTTTACAGGCTCAAAATTCTCTGCCCCATTTAAATAGAATTAAAATCTTAATAATAGGGGGTACAGTAGTTAGTGATACATTAATTGAGAAGATACAAATACTTAAAACACAGGTATATGCTACTTATGGCATGACAGAAACCATTTCCCATATTGCTTTGAAGCGCTTAAATAGAAAGCCTGAAGCTTGCTATAAAGTATTGCCGCATGTACACATATCAAAAGATAAAAGAGGGTGCTTAGTTATTGAAGCCTCCAAAATTTCAGACACTAAAGTTTTTACTAATGATTTGGTAAAAATTATTGATGATAAACATTTTAATTGGTTGGGGCGTTTTGATAATATAATTAATTCGGGTGGCATAAAAATCAGCCCGGAAATTATCGAAAAAAAATTGACAGCCATTTTGCCTTTTCGTTTCTTTATTGCGGGTTTACCTGATAAAAGATTAGGTCAAAAAGTAGTACTTATTTGTGAAGGTCAAAGCAGAGAGATAAAGAATATTGGATTAGAAAAATATCTTTCCAAATACGAAGTGCCAAAAAGAATTATATTTATAGCACATTTTGTTGAAACACAAACCAAAAAGATAAATCGTAAAAAAACGTTAAAGTTGGCAAATTTATAGCATATTGTGATATAATTATTGTTATCTTTATTTTTTTAAAGTCTTAATTATGAAAAAATTAACTACACTGCTTTTAGTAATGCTCCTTTTTGTTTCAAAAGATTTTCAAGCTCAAAAAAGCAAAACAAATAAGCCTTTTCCACATAAAAGTATTGCTCTTTTTTGGGACACATCATTATCGGTACAAAACAGAGATATTCCTCTAGAACTTACATTTTTAGACAATTATATAAAAGATAAAAAAGATATTACAATTCATTTGGTGAAATTCAGCAATAAAGTGATATCAGAAAAAACGTATAAAATAATAAACTCTAATTGGGATACTTTAAAACAAGAACTCATTCAGACTACTTACGATGGCGCTACGTCTTTTCTACCTTTGACAGATATTAAATACAATGATTATGAAACTTTTTTGCTGTTTACAGACGGCTATCAAAATGAAACAATTTTAAAAGATAATATCGCAAAACCCATGATTGTTGTGAGCAGTTCAGCGCGGACATATTTTCAGTCATTACAACTAAAAAACCTTTCTAATGACAGTCATTTTATAGATTTGTACAAGCTCTCTTTAAACCAAGCTCTTTTAGAAGTGGGAATCACCCCCAAAGTAGTTGTGGCTAATGTATCGCCTAAAATGAGGAAGTCTCAAATTATATTTAACAAAGTTTCTGGTTATGTTAGTAGTAATGATGGACCTTTAGAAGGTGTAAATGTAAAAGTGCTTGGAAAAAATACTGGAGCTGTAACCGATGCCAAAGGGTTTTATAGTATAGCCGCCAAAAAATCTGACAAACTGATATTTAGTTATTTAGGTTTTAGGACGTATAAAACTACTGTTCAAGACCCAACTTTAGATGTTCGTTTATTGAACGACGAAATGCTTTTAAAAACCGTAGAAATTAAAAGTAAAACAAAAGAAATAAGAAAAGAAGATGACAGTGATTTGGCTTCCGATAAAAATAAAAAGCGTGGCTACGCAGTACAAACCCTTACAACTAAAAATTTTAGTGAAATTGAAACCAATGTTTCAGAAAGTGTTAGGGGTAAAGTTTCCGGATTAAATTTGGCTCAAAATAAAGATTTAAGTATGGCTATTATTAGGGGATATAATACCATAATTGGTAATGTTTATCCTTTGGTTGTTTTAGACGGTGTGCCGTTGAGGCAATCCGACTCAAGCGGCGGGCAAGGGTCTGCAAGTGCTGTTGATTTGTCATTTATAAATCCTGATAATATAGCTGAGATTAAGGTTTTAAAAGGTTTAGCCGCTACAAATCAATGGGGAACTTTAGGTAGAAATGGCGTTATTTTAATTAAAACTAAAACAGCCAATTATAATAAAGCTGATTACAAACCTGTTGACCGCGCTTTGTTAAAAAATAATATTTATGACGATAAATTAGCCGATAAGTTTTTATCTAATTCGACATATATAAACGCTTTAAAAAAATCTAAATCGCTTTCAGAAGCCTATACCACTTATTTAAAACTACGTAAAAATTATGGTAAATCGGCCGCTTTTTATATGGAAGTATCAGATTATTTTAAGCAATGGCGTGCCGATGATTTGTCTGATAGGATATTGTCGAATATATTAGAATTAAACTTTAATAATCCAAAAAGTTTAAAAGTATTGGCCTTTAAATATGAGGCAAATAAAGATTTGACAAAAGCCTTACAGGTTTACAAACGTATTTTGAGGTTACAGCCTAAAAGAGCACAATCTTATAAAGATATGGCTACAGCTTATGCAGAGCAGGGTTATATAACCAAAGCCTTTTATTTATACAAAAGCATGTTAGAAAGTACTATTAAAAATGTCAATTTTTCCGGTTTGATTAATAGCAATACCTCAGAATTTAAGGCATTGATACATCGTAATAAAAATGCCATTCCTAAGGTCGATATTAGCGACGAATATTTTAAAACAGACAACGTAAATGCCCGTCTTTATTTTGAATGGGTTGACCCCGATATGTCATTTGAAATTCAGTTTGTAAATCCGCAAAAACGCTTTTT
>CAZMBM010000081.1:0-9783 GCA_964564475.1 uncultured Flavobacteriaceae bacterium
AACCGCCAGATTTAGCATCTTCAAACATTTGGTCTACAATTTTTACAAAGGAGCGGATTTTATCTTCTACATCAACAATTTCTACAACTAAGGGCATGTCTTCTGAAATAGTAAAAAGTTTGGCTGTACTAATTTTAGAATTGGCGCCAAAACCCATAATACCTTTTGTTACGGTAGCCCCCGACAAACCTTGTTTTTTGGCAGAGTAAACCAAGGCTTCATACAAGGGTACAGACCCTAATTTATCTGATTCGCCAATAAAAATACGCAGTAATTTTGCTTTAGGATTGTTTTCCATGATTATATCAATTTTAAAAGCGTCATGCCCAAATATACGGCTAATAATCCGATAAGAATACTGGCCGCTACATAAAGCAAACCGTAAAATATTTGACCATCGCGCAAAAGTTGCATTGTTTCTAAAGAGAAGGCCGAAAAAGTAGTAAAACCCCCGCAAATACCCGTGGCTAAAAACAAACGCCACTCTGGCGATAAATTCATTTTGTCACTCATTCCAAAAATGATACCTATGGCAAAACAACCGATAATATTAACGGTTAGGGTACCAAACGGAAAAGCCGATAAAAATTTAGACTGCACTGTTTGGGCAACTAAATAGCGAAAAGAGCCCCCTATAAAACTTCCAAACCCTATTAAAGCTAACATTCTCATTTTTAGTGATTTTAAAAATTAATTTTCGCGGCACTTCGCCAACTCCACTTACCAATAACCGTCCCTTTTTGTAGTAAAACAAGTCCGGGGTTTGAACGAATAATTGTTTTTAAGGTCGTCTCATCACAAAACAGCAAATCGAAATTTAAACCAAATTGGGTTTTAACTTTTTGATAATCTTCTTCGGGTGAAGCCGATAGGGCGTAAACCTTATAGCCTTTTTTAAGCGCCCTGTTTGCAGCATCTTTAATTTTTTGCAAACCCTTTTTATTGCTTAAATCTAAATTATACATCACAACCAAAAGCAATTTATCTTCTTGTAATAACTTATTTGTTAAATCTTCGCCACCTTTTTCCATCGTAAAATCATGGATAGGTGGTTTATAGCCCTCTTGAATAACTTCAGATTTGCGATCTACAAATACGGCCCCGGGTATATCCCAAGGTTTTTCTGCAGTTGTAAACTGCTTGTCAACCCCATTTACATTGTAAATCCATGTGTCTTTATAAATAGCCCTAGGCGCATCATCGGGGATTAACATACCCTGTGTAATATTTTTACCAATGGCATAAGGCCTAAAATCTATAAGGGGCAAATAATTGAGAACATAAATCACAATTGACAATGAAATAATAAGACTTGCTATACTGACTTTTTTAGCAACTTTTTTGTTTATTAAAGGTTTAATTTCCTTGTTTCGTAAAACCAACCACAAAATCATAAAAATTAAGACAACATTTTTATAAAAGGTCTCCCAAGTTGTAAGGGTTATGGCATCGCCAAAACAACCACAGTCGGTTACTTTATTGTAGTAAGCCGAATACCAGGTTAAAAATAAAAAAACACTTATCAAAGCCAACAAACTATAAGTGGTAAATTTAGATTTATAGCCCCCCAATAACATCACCCCCAACATGAGTTCGGCCACAATTAAAACAATCGAAAATTCTAAGGCAAAAGGGTCTAAAAAAGTAAGGTTTAGCACATCTGCCCCAAAATATTCTCGAAATTTATACATCGACCCCAAGGGATCAACTAATTTTACAAAGCCCGAAAAGACAAAGGTAATACCCACTAAAAGGCGCAATAATTGGGTCAGAAATTTCATATATTTTTATTTAAATTGACTTCGCCTGCCTAACACAGGAAGGCTCAACTGACTGTAATTTGTTTATTCTTGCCCTTCGTCCATTAAAATAAGAGCAAAAACGGCATAATTTATCATATCTTGGTAATTGGCATCAATCCCTTCAGACACCAAGGTTTTACCTTTGTTATCTTCAATTTGTTTTACGCGTAACAGTTTTTGAATAATTAAATCGGTTAACGAACTGACACGCATATCGCGCCATGCTTCGCCGTAATCGTGATTTTTGTCGCGCATTAAATTTTTAGTCTCGGTAATGTGCTTCACATACAAAGATTCTGCCTCTTGAGTACTTAAATCGGGTTGTTCTGCCACGCCCAATTCTAATTGGATAAGCGCCATAATGGCGTAATTTATAATGCCTATAAACTCAGACGTTTCGTCTTCGTCAATTTTTTGGGTTTCTAAATCTTGTAATTGACGTATGCGTTGTGCCTTAATATATATCTGATCGGTAAGCGAGGGCAAGCGCAAAATACGCCAGGCACATCCGTAATCTTGCATTTTTTTAACGAATAATGTTTTACATTTGCCGATGACGGAATCGTATTGTTTTGACGTTTTTTGCATAAAACCTTTAAATTATTATGTAAATTTCGAACAAATTTAACAATAATTATTAAGGAGTGCTCTAAAAAAAAAATCTATGGAAAATATTGCCATATTTTGTGGTTCGGGTATTGGTTTTAAACCTCATTTTAAAGCGGCGGCTGTTGCTGTGGGGCATTATTTGGCACACAAAAATATAGGTTTGGTATTTGGCGGCGGTAAAATTGGCATGATGGGTGCTTTGGCCGATGCCCTTTTAGAAAAAGGCGGCCATGTAACAGGCGTTATTCCGCATTTATTACGTCACGAAGAAGTTTTTCACAGTACTATTAATAAAATGATTATAACAGATACGATGAGCGAGCGCAAGGTTGTCATCAGTAAAATGGTAGATGGCTATATAGCCTTAGCCGGCGGTTTTGGCACTTTAGACGAACTTTTTGAAGCTTTGACTTTAGGGCAATTGGGTATTGAAAACAAACCTGTAGGCTTGTTAAATACAAAAGGCTTTTTTAATAACACCTTAAAACAATTAGATGTGATGGTGGCAGAGGGTTTTTTAAAACAAGCCAACCGTGATATGCTGCAAGTAAGCGACACTATTGAAGATCTCATCGCAAAAATGGGTGCTTATGCTCCTCCAAAACTTGGTAAAGTTGTTAATACAGTCGCCTCAAAATGAAACATACTATAAATTGTAAAGGAGAACTTATTGATTTAAGTAGCCCAAAAGTAATGGGCATTCTCAATGTAACCCCCGATTCTTTTTACGACGGTGGCCGTTATACAACAGAAAGAGATATTTTAATAAAAGTTGAGAGAATGTTAAAAGAAGGGGCTGCTTTTATAGATGTGGGTGCTTATTCTACACGCCCAAACGCCCGCAATATAAGTCCTGAGCAAGAGATTTACCGCAGCTTAAAAGCCATAACCGCCATCTCTAAAACCTTTCCTAAAGCCCTTATTTGTGCCGATACTTTTAGGAGCAACGTTGCACAAGAAGCCGTAAAAGCAGGGGCTTGTATGATAAATGATATTTCCGGAGGAACAGTGGATGATAATATGTTTCAGACCGTTGCGACCTTACAGGTTCCTTATGTGTTAATGCATATACAAGGCACACCGCAAACCATGCAAGACAAGCCTCATTATACCGATATTGTGTACGACATACGTGCTTATTTCTCAGAAAAAATAGTGCAACTGCGTCATTTGGGTGTTAACGACATTATTTTAGATGTAGGCTTTGGCTTTGGCAAAACAATTAAACACAATTACCAACTCTTACAAAATTTAGACTTGTTTAATTGTTTTGATGTACCCTTGATGGTCGGCATATCGCGTAAATCTATGCTTTACAAAGTATTGGAAAGCAATGCTGACAAAGCTTTAAATGCCACAACCGTGGCCAATACACTTGCTTTACAAAGGGGCGTTAAAATTTTACGTGTTCACGATGTCAAAGAAGCTATTGAAACCATTCAGATTGTCAATCAATTAGCTGTTTAAAAATGAGCGTTAAAATCCTTTTACTTCTTCTGATTTTGACAAGCGGATGTACTCAAAAAACACTTAAACTACCTAAGGCTCACGCAAAAACAACTACCGAAGTATTAAACAATTCTAGTATTTGGATATTTTATACAGTTAAAAATCAAGACACTATTGCCTCTCTTAACCGCAATAACAGCATTTCTACAACCAACTGGCTTTTTAATATAGACCGCAGGTTAAAACTCAAACAATTGTACAAGCCGCTTAAAAAAATACTCATTAAACGTCAAAAAGTATCGCCACATCACGTTGATGGCTTAAAAAACTATTTTAGTTTTGCCGATACTTTAGACTTACGCAATAAATTTCTGGCATTTAATCTTAAAGATATTCAATATAAAACACCCCTTTTAAAAGACAGTTCTCAACTAATTTTTGAATTTCAAAAAGCTTATTTTACACTTAATAAACAGGCTTTTAAATACAGTCAATTTGATTCTATAGCGAGCTTAAACAGACAAAAAACCAACGAGAGTCAATTTTATTACAACGAGAATTTAAGTTATGATAATTATTTAAAAGTTAAAATCCTACTGTACAAATCGCCTTTTTTTAAAGGCGTACATAGCACAACCGATTTTTATTTTAAATAGTCGGCTTTTAAAACAACAATATTTTAGTATTTTTACGTAAAATATAGGTCTTGGATTATTTAAACTTCGATTTTTTAGACTTTTTAGATATCATACTGGTAGCGGTACTGTTGTATTATGTGTATCGGTTGATAAAAGGAACCGTTGCCATTAATATTTTTCTGGGGATTGCCATAATTTATCTTATTTGGAAACTTACAGAAGCTTTGCAAATGGAACTTTTAAGTGATATTTTGGGCAAATTTATCGGTGGCGGATTTATTGCACTTATCATTGTGTTTCAACAAGAAATTCGCAAGTTCTTACTCATGTTGGGCTCAACCAATTTTACCTCTAAAAAAAGTTTTCTAAGACAATTGAGTTTTTTAAAGTCTGACATTTTAGAAATCGTAAATGTCGATGCTATTTTAGAAGCCTGTAAAGAGATGAGCGACAATAAAACAGGGGCTTTAATAGTCATTAAACGCAACAATAGTCTCGATTTTATTAAAGACACCGGTGACCTAATGAACGCCGAAGTCAATAAGCCCATCCTAAAAAGCATTTTTTTTAAAAATTCACCTTTACATGACGGTGCCGTTATCATTGAAGACAATAAAATTGTGGCCACACGGGTTATTTTACCCATTGCCAAAGAAGCCAATATCCCCTTACGGTTTGGATTACGCCACAGAGCTGCCATTGGTATTACCGACAAAACAGATGCTTTGGCATTAGTCGTATCAGAAGAAACAGGCGAAATTTCTTATGTAAAAGACGGCGAGTTTGTACTCTATAAGAACCTTGACGAACTCAACGCTAAAATCCGCCAAGATTTGGCTGTATAAAGTATTTTATCCTGTAGCCTTAACAAACTGTATTTCGTAAAGTTTGGCATAAAAGCCTTGTTTGGTCAAAAGTTCTTTATGTGTACCTTGTTCTACTATAGTACCCTTATCGAGTACAATAATTTTATCGGCTTTTTTAATGGTTGCCAAACGATGGGCAATAATAATAGAAGTACGTCCTTGTGTGATTTTTTCTGTAGCCTTTTGGATGAGTTTTTCTGAATGGGAATCGATTGACGACGTAGCCTCATCTAAAACCAAGATACTTGGTTTGGTAACATACGCACGCAAAAAAGCAATAAGTTGACGTTGTCCTGATGACAACATTGCGCCGCGTTCTTTTACATTGTAGTCAAATCCGCCCGGCAAAGAATCAATAAAACTCTTAACACCAATTTTATCGGCAGCTTCTTCCACTTCGGCAAGGCTAATGTCTTTATTGGTTAAAATAATATTGTTGTAAATACTGTCTGCAAATAAAAAAACATCTTGTAACACAACAGCAATATTTTTGCGAAGCGCTTCCAGTTTGTATTCATTAATATTAATACCGTCAATTAAAACAGCCCCGCTGTTAATGGTATAAAAACGGTTGAGCAGATTTATTATGGTCGATTTTCCGGCGCCTGTGGCTCCCACAATAGCAACAGTTTCACCCTGTTTAACCTCAAAAGAAATACCTTTTAAAACCGGCTCGTCCTCGAGATAGCTAAATTGGACATCTTTAAACGAAATGTCTCCTACGATACGCGCCGTGGTAAAAGTTCCCGCATCGCTTTCACTCTCATCTTCATCTAAAATTTTAAAGACCCTGTCGGCCGCTACCATACCCATTTGCAGGGTGTTAAATTTATCGGCAATCTGACGTAAGGGCCTAAACAACATCTGACTCATCATAATAAAACTGGTGATATCGCCAATAGTAATAGAACTGTTTGTAGCCGCTTTTAAACCACCATACCACACCACAAAACCCAAAGCAATGGAGGTTAAAATTTCGGCAATAGGAAAGAAAATTGAAAAATACCATACCGTTTTAACATGGGCTTTTTTGTGTTTAGCGTTTATAAGTTTAAACTTTTCAAATTCAATATCTTCACGTGTAAAAAGCTGTACAATTTTCATACCCGTTACACGCTCTTGTACAAAACTGTTTAAATTAGATATTTGATTACGGACATCTTGAAAAGCGCCTTTTATCTTAATTTGAAATACTTTGGTAGCATAAATAATGAGAGGCAAGACAGTAAAAACAATAAGTGCCAACTGCCAATTCATATAAAGCATTAAAAATATAATGACTATCATTTTAAGCAAATCACTTATTATCATAAACAAGCCTTGCCCAAATACACTGGCAATGGTCTCTATGTCGCTAACCACGCGTGTTACCAATTTCCCCACAGGCGAAGTGGTAAAATATTTCATTTTAAAACCCATTAAATGCGCATATATTTTAATGCGCAAATCTTTAATAATGTGTTGGCCCAACCAATTGGCAAAATAAATAAACAAAAACTGTAACAACACCTCGACAAAAAGGGCTGTAAACATGTAAATAATGTACTGTAAAAGTTGATGAGCATCTTTATTGGCTATGTATTTATCTACAATTTGCTGGAGTAACCAAGGCCTGACAGCGGCCACCAAAGCCAATAAAACAGTTGCAAAAGCCGCTACCAAAAAAGGTATTTTATAAGCTCTTACAAACTGCATGAGTCTAAAAAAAAGCTTGGCATCAAAGGCTTTTCCCGTTACTTTTTTTACTGATTTTGATTGTTTTTTCGACATAGAAGCCTGCAAAATTACATAAATATCTCGTTAGGGTACGTAATTTTTGTCAAAAAAAGCCCTTTGGCAGGCACCGAAAATCCGGCTTGTGTACGGTCACGACTTTCAATGACTTTTTTTATATGGTTCGGTGTATTTTTTTCAAGACCAATATCTATTAAAGTACCAACAATGGCCCGCACCATATTGCGTAAAAACCTGTCGGCAGTAATGTAAAATGTAAGATACTTGTCCTCTTGCCCCCATTGGGCTTTGGTTATATTGCAAAAATAGGTCTTAACATCTGTTTTTGATTTAGAAAAACATTTAAAATCGCTGTAGTCTAACAAAAGATGTGCCGCCTTATTCATAGCAAGCACATTTAATTTTTGATTGTGTATTTGCCAAGTGGTGTCGTTTAAAAATGGATTTCGACCTAAAAAAATACGGTACTCGTAAGAACGACTCGTAGCATCAAAGCGGGCATGTGTTTTATCAGGTACTTTAAAAATATCATAAATCACTATGGTATTTGGCAAAAAAGCATTGAGTTTTAAAACCAATTCGTTGGGATTTATCTCTTCATCGCAATCAAAATGAGCAAAGAATTGCGCGGCATGCACACCGGCATCTGTTCTGCCGGCACCCATTATATTGATGGCAACTCTTAACATAGCATGCAACGCCTCTTGAATAACTTGTTGTACGCTCAAAGCATTGGGCTGTAGTTGCCAGCCATGAAAACCTGTACCTTTATAGGCTAAGTGTATAAAATATCTCAAAAAAATAATATTTTTGTGAAGCAAAGATACAAGAGTATTTTTTATTTTTGCACTTCTTTACACTTCATAAAATGACGAAAATACTACTGATGTCTGATACACATGGTTATATAGATAATACCATTCTAAAATATGTTAATCAAGCTGATGAAGTTTGGCATGCCGGTGATATCGGTTCTTTTGATGTGATATATAAAATTAAAAAATTAAAAGCTTTTAAAGCTGTTTACGGCAATATTGACGGACAAAAAATTAGAAAAGAATATCCTCTTCTTAACCGTTTTAAATGTGAAGGTGTTGATGTTTTAATGACGCATATTGGCGGCTACCCGGGCAGGTATGTCAAAAGTATTAAACCTGTTTTAGCCAAAAACCCACCCAATTTGTTTATAACCGGACACTCTCATATTTTACGTGTTATGCACGACAAAAAACACAAATTTCTACATATAAATCCCGGGGCGGCCGGTATTGAGGGTTTCCATCACATCAGAACTATGATTCGCTTTGACATAAACAATAAAGAAATTTTAAATATGGAAGTAATAGAACTGGGCAAACGCGGTCTAATTGACTGATTCTTCCTCTTTAAATTTTATAGGCACAATAATAGAAATATCAGAACCTTCACCTTTTTCGGAATTGACTATAAAACGGCCTTTTAACATTTTTATACGGGCCTCTATATGGCTTAAGCCCAAACCGTCTTTTAATTTGGCCTTTTTTACATCGAATCCGATACCGTCGTCAATAATTTGTACCACGAGTTTTTTATCGGCCCGCTGAATAAGAATAACCGTGGCATTTTTGGCCTGACTGTGTTTAAGAACATTGTTTATAAGCTCTTCTATAATACTGTGTATTTTAATTTCGAAATCCTGATCGTAACGCTCTATATTATTGTCTTGGCTGTGAATAAACAATTTAGAATTTGAATATTTCTGACACAAATCGTGTACGGCAAAGGCCAATCCGAATTTTAAAAGTACCGACGAAATTAAATCGTGCGACAAATCGCGTATTTTAACAGAGGCCTCACTCACTATGTCTTGGGCTTTTTTTATTTCAACCGGAGGTGTGCCTTTTAACTGTGCTTTACTGGCTTGTAAATGCAGATTTGCCGAAGACAACAAAGCACTCACACTGTCGTGCAATATGGCGGCAATACTCTTGCGCTCTTGCTCTTTAGCATCTATGGTCGCATTAAGTATTTTAACTTGTGTTTCGTTTAGTACCGCTTTTAATTTATTTTGCTGTTTTAAACGGAAGTTTTTGTAAAATATGACACCCGATACCATTAAAAACAACATTAAAACGGCAAAACTGATAAATAAAATGGTAGTTGTGACATTTTTGGCTTTTTGTATCTCTATATCCTTTTCTTTTTGAGCCACATTGTATTTGGCCTCTATTTCCGACAAGTTTTCGGCTTGACTTTCTTTGCTAATCTTATCGGCCAAATCTTTAGACTGCGACAAATACGTGTAGGCCTTTTTATAATTGCCCATTTCTTGATAGGCAAAAGACAGGTTGTACAAAGCATCTCTTTTAAGTCTTTCCCCACTTTTAGAAGAATCTTTTAGAATTAAATTGTAAGCTTTTAGGTAACTATTTTCCGATTTTTCAAAGTCTTTACTGCCGTAATAAATATTGCCCAAATTAACCAAGGCATAGGCTGTTCCTAAAGTATCTTTGTTTTGCTCTTTAATTTTGATAGATTGCTGGCTGTAAAAACGGGCCTCATTAAGGTTATTCTGTCTTAAAGAAATGCCTACCAAATTATTATAGGCTTTAGAAATATAGAGGCTTGTTTTTTTAGTTAAATTATATTTTGTGATGCGTTTGTAATAAGTTTTAGCACTATCTATCTGATTTCTCCTGTAATAGG
>CAZMBM010000082.1:0-9748 GCA_964564475.1 uncultured Flavobacteriaceae bacterium
ATGTTATAAGGTTTAAAATTAATAAAATATACCCATAAGTTAGCCCGTTGCTATAATTAATGTATTTAGTGGCAACAAACACGGGGATAAAACCTAATTGGAACAATAAAGCCCCTGCACCTATCCAAAAAATAAGCAGGTGTTTTAACCTAAAAATAGCCTCGCTGTTGAGCAATTCTGTAAAAAACAAGATAATTGTAATAATTAAGGTGGTGCTTCCAAAAAACCATATGTACGATTGGTAGTGATTAAATATGCTTTCAAAGAAAATATTGGTTAGTATCGTAACCAACACAAAGCCGATGATAAAAATCTTAACAATAATTTTGCTGCTTGATTTTTTTAGGTATTTTAAAAATAGCCAATAAAAAAACAGATAGTAGGCAACAGAGTATATATTAAAAATGATATAGTTTTGCTTTTCTAAGAATAAACCTATAAATATTCCCATCATTTCTGTTAAAAAACCATAGATTAAAAACCATAAAAAATATTTTAGGGCTGTCTCTTTAAATCTTTTGTAATAACAAAAACCTATAATGATAGTCGTTAATTCTAGAACATTAATCGAAAGAGGTAGTATATATATCAAACTCTTCATTTATAGTTGGTTACAAAACATGTCTTAATTAATCAGTTATATAAGTTCTATAAATTAATTTTATTAATTGTTGGGGTAGGTACTGTGTGGTGGCCACCCTCCTGTTCCAAAATTGAATGGATCAATACTGTTTATGTCCGGACTTGTCGGGTTATCGCTGTTTCTGTCTGTTTGAACATTAGCTTTTTTACCTGTAGGTACTAAGAAAATAGTTGTAAAATTTTGTTTTTTAGGATCTTTGTTTTCTGCCCCATAAGCACCTATATAAAATCTTATACCATCAACGGTATAGCCCTGTTCTCTTCCTTGTGCTTCTATATAAGCCATATAATCTTTTAACTCTTTTAAAGAGTACCAAGTTGAACGGTTGTCTTGTTTTCCGATAATACGACTTATGCTGTCGTAACGGGCTGTATAATTATTACTTAAAGCTATAGCGCGCTTTTTAGAAATAGCATGTGTGGGTTTTTTTACAGCAATTTGCGTTGGCGTATCTTTACATGCTGTTAAGCTGGTAATAAATAAAAGCATTAAAAAAATTCGTGTTAGTTGTTTGGTTGAATGCGTCATGATTAACAATTTTTAAATTTTAAAGAATTTCAAATATAGCTTTAATAGTTGAAAAGACTAAATTATAAAATGAAAAAGGGGGATTTTCCCCTTTTAATAGCGGGTAAACTGCTTATGTATTAATAATTTATAATATTTACATTTGAGTCATTAAAAATTTGATCATGTCTTTTATTAAGAATTATAAAGCCAAGAAACGCCTCTTAATTGCTATGAGCATCATTTTTGTAATAGCTTTATTTTTAAACTTTTATCTTATTTTCAAGGTGTTTATTTCTAAATAACCATAAAAGCAAAGTATCTTTTTTGAAAATTAAATTTTAAGTTAGGTGCTATCATTTATCTTTGCATCTTAAATAATCTTTTTTGATGAGTCATCCTGTAAGAGTCCGATTTGCACCCAGCCCTACCGGGCCCCTTCATATTGGCGGTGTAAGAACAGCGTTATTTAACTACTTATTTGCTAAAAAACACGGGGGTACTTTTATACTTCGTATAGAAGATACCGATCAAAATAGGTATGTAGCAGGAGCCGAAAAGTATATTATAGAGGCTTTAAATTGGTGTGGTATTCCGTTTGACGAGGGCGTTGGAAAAGAAGAAAAATACGGACCATACAGACAAAGTGAGCGTAGAGTTCTCTATAAACAATACGCCCAAAAATTAGTTGATACAGGGTGGGCTTATTACGCTTTTGATACAACCGAAGCGCTTGATTTTCACAGAAAAGACCACGAAGCCAAAGGCAAAACTTTTATCTACAACCACCATAACCGGTTAAAGCTTGATAATTCTTTAACGCTTAACGCCGATATGGTATCAGAAAAATTAAAAAATAACGTTCCACATGTTATTCGCTTTAAGACACCTACTGACGAACAACTGGAATTAAATGACATTATCCGCGGCAAAATGACAATCGATACCAATGTGTTAGACGATAAAATCCTGTTTAAAAGCGACGGAATGCCTACTTATCACTTGGCCAATATTGTCGATGACCATCTTATGAAAATAAGTCATGTTATCCGCGGTGAAGAGTGGTTGCCTTCTTTAGCATTACACGTGCTTTTATACCGCGCTTTGGGTTGGCAAGCCCCAAAATTTGCCCATTTACCGCTTATTTTAAAACCTGTGGGTAAAGGCAAGCTCAGTAAACGCGATGGTGATAAAATGGGTTTCCCTGTTTTTCCGCTTAATTGGACCGACCCTAAAACCGGCGACATCTCTGTAGGTTATAGAGAAACGGGTTATTTTAGCGAAGCTGTGGTTAATATGTTGGCTTTATTGGGTTGGAATGCCGGCACAGAACAAGAAATTTTTTCTTTAGAACAACTCATTTTAGAATTCGACCTTAATCGCGTAAGTAAAGCCGGGGCAAAATTCGACCCCGAAAAAACCAAATGGTTTCAACACCAATACCTTCAAAAAAAATCTGACGAGGCGCTCGCTGATTTGTTTTTACCTGTCTTAAAAGAACGCATCATGGCGAACATCCCGACGTCTTGGGAGAAGCAATCTCTTGGTAAAGAGTACACAACCAAAGTCATTTCTCTTACTAAAGAACGCGCCACTTTTGTGTCTGACTTTTGGGACTTAACTTCTTTCTTTTTTATAGCGCCAACGTCATTTGACGCAAAAGCCGTAAAAAAACAATGGAAAGAAACAACACCTGATTTAATGCGTGAATTGATAAGCGTTATCAAAAATGTTTCTAATTTTTCATCAGACAATTTAGAAAACAGTATCAAAACGTGGATAACCGAAAAAGAGCTCGGTTTTGGGCGCGTTATGCAGCCTTTTAGACTGAGTTTGGTTGGTGCTTTAAAAGGGCCGCATTTATTTGATATTGTATCACTTATCGGCAAAAAAGAAACAGTAAAACGCTTACAATTTGCTGTCGATTTTATTAAAAAATAAACTATTGATACGATGACTCAAAAGTCATCGTATCAATATATATAAATTATATTTTCTTTTGATAAGAATTTAATCTTATGACTTCTTACAAACAAAAGCCCGTTTACAAATACCTTATCATAGCTTATGTGTTGGCAGCTGTGGGATTTCAAGGATGGCGTACTTTATTTAACAACTTTGCGGTAGAGGATGTTTTTGCTACCGGTTTTCAAGTAGGTGCCATCCAATCTGTCAGAGAAATTCCGGGATTTTTGTCTTTTTTGGTTATTTACATCATTATTTTTATCAAAGAAAAAAAATTATCGGCTTTAAGCCTGCTCACATTGGGCTTGGGTGTAATTATGACAGGGTTTTTACCCTCTTTTGAAGGTCTGATGCTTACCACATTTATTATGTCTCTAGGATTTCATTATTTTCAAACCACCACTTCGTCGTTGGTTTTACAAAATTTTAATACAAAAAATGCCAGTATTATGTTTGGTAAGTTGCGGAGTGTGGGAGCGCTTACTAATATTGTTGTAGGGGGTGGTATTGTGGGTTTGTCATATTTTCTTCCTATTGCCGGCAATTTTTTAATTATCGGCGCCATTACAATTTTAGGGAGTATTTATTTGCTGATAAACCAGCCCAAAGTGAACGAAAATCACGAACAACACAAAAAGTTTTTCCTCCGTAAAAAATACTGGCTGTATTATGTGCTCAACTTCTTAGCCGGTAGCAGACGTCAAATATTTGTGGTTTTTGCCGTGTTTTTACTGGTTGATAAATTTCATTTTAGTCTGTCTGAGGTAGCTGTATTGTTCGTTATAAATAATGCTATAGGTTTTTTAATCAACCCTGTAATTGCCAAAGCCATTAACCGTTTCGGTGAGCGCAAGGTGTTGAGTTTAGAATACATCGCATTGTTTTTTATTTTTTGGGCTTATACACAATGGCATTATAAATGGGGCGTGGCCTTACTTTACATTTTAGACCACGTGTTTTTTAATTTCAGTTTTGGCCTTAAAACCTATCTGCAAAAAATTGCCCATCCTCAAGATATTGCACCATCTAATGCTGTTGGATTTGCCATAAATCATATTGCTGCTGTTGTCATTCCGGTTATTGGTGGTTTATTGTGGATGACCAATTGGCAATTGCCGTTTTATGTCGGTGTTGGATTAAGTTTTGTTTCGCTTATATTTGTACAAATGATTAGTATCGAAAAACAAACTTATGACAGCTAAAATATTAATCCCCATACCCGATAAAGATTTCGATTTGACCGAAGTGGCCGTGCCGTGGAAACGTTTTACAGAAAACGGGTATCAGGTAGTATTTGCTACAGAAAAAGGGGTTATTGGGCAAACCGACCCAAAATTAATAGAGGGGGTTATTTTTGGACAACTGGGTGCTAAACCCTATGCCATCGCTTTTTATAACGAAATGTTGCAATCTAAAGAATATAAAAAACCTATTACTTATGACGCTATAAACACCGATGAATATGTTTTACTACATTTACCGGGTGGTCATGCTAAAGGGGTTAAACAATATCTGGAGAGCGTTGTTTTACAAGAAAAAGTAGCTCAATTTTTTTACCAAAATAAATTAGTGGGCTCTATTTGTCATGGAGCGATAGTGCTGGCGCGAACCAAAGATAAAAATACCGGTAAAAGTATTGTCGCGAACCGTAAACTGACAGCCTTAACCAAAAGCTTAGAAAAACTGGCGTATTACATTACTGCTTGGAAATTAGGCGATTATTACAGAACCTATCCTGCTTATACACAAGACGAAGTTAAAAAAAACCTTTCTAAGCCTTCAAATTTTAAAACAGGAGCTTTTATGTTTAAACCTTTTGTATGTCAAGACAACAATCTTATAACGGCTCGTTGGCCAAAAGATATTGAATTGTATTGCGAAACTTTATTAAAAGCTTTACATTCACGAAGAAATTAAGTATCTTTAGACTTCACTTTATTTTAAACTTAAAAATTATGGCTGTATTTTTTCCTATTTTAATTGTCTTCGGACTTATTCTTCTTTTTGGAACCGTTTTTACCGTTAAACAACAAACAACGGCTATTGTAGAACGTTTTGGCAAATTTGCACGTATCAGCCAAGCGGGCTTACAATTTAAAATACCTCTAATTGAACGTATTGTAGGACGTGTTAACCTAAAAATACAACAATTAGATGTAATTGTAGAAACAAAGACTAAAGACGATGTTTTTGTGCAACTCAAAATATCTGTTCAGTTTCAGATACTCAAACAAAAAGTGTACGATGCTTTTTACAAACTACAAAACCCGCATGAGCAAATCACCGCTTTTATATTCGACACCGTACGTGCCGAAGTGCCTAAAATGAAACTCGATGACGTTTTTGAAAAGAAAGACGACATCGCACTGGCTATACAACGCGAACTTAAAGAAGCTATGCTTAATTATGGTTACGATATTGTAAAAGCTTTGGTTACCGATATTGATCCTGATGCGCAGGTAAAAGAAGCTATGAATCGTATTAACGCTGCCGAACGCGAAAAAGTGGCCGCCCAATACGAAGGTGATGCGCAGCGTATTATTATTGTCGAAAAAGCCAAAGCCGAAGCTGAAAGTAAGCGCCTGCAAGGACAGGGAATTGCCAACCAACGTCGCGAAATTGCCCGGGGTCTAGAAGAGAGTATGGATGTATTAAATCGTGCCGGCATCAATTCACAAGAAGCCTCTGCGCTTATTATAATTACACAACATTATGACACTTTACAAGCGGTAGGCGAACGTACCAATAGTAATTTAATTATGTTGCCCAATACCCCAACAGCCGCCAGTAATATGCTTAACGATATGACGGCCAGTTTAATTGCGGCTAATAAAATAGGCGAAAGTAAAGGTAAAAAATAATACTTTTGCGATATCTTAAAATAAAAAATCCCGCTTAAAACGGGATTTTTATTGTTGTATAAATAGAATTTTATTCTTCTATTTTATCTTTTTTTTCTGTATTGTCATCTTTAGCGGCTTTTTTAAATTCTTTAATACCTCCCCCAATTCCTTTCATCAATTCGGGTATTTTTCTACCACCAAACAATAATAGAACAACTAAAACAATTATTATCCATTCGTAACCACCTGTAAATAGGAAAAACACAGCTAAATTCATATTATAAATATTTTAGATGGCAAAGTTACTAAAAATATTGGCTAATCTTTATATTTTATAACACCCCCAATAAACTTTCTCGATTTTTTTATGTCGGGATTGCCTTTATAATAAACATTACCCCCTAATCGTACAGAAGCGTCTAATATATCTGAAACACTTATTTCGGCTTTACCTCCTGTAGCGACAACAACTTTTGTTTGTTCTGTCTCTAGATTATAAGCATCGTAAATACCTCCTTGACCCACATATACATCTTGGCTTTTGGCTTTTCCGTTGACTTTTATATTTGAACCGGATGTTATTTTAGCTGTTAAGTATTTTACGTCAAGCGGAAGCTTAATAAAACTCCCTTCTTGTGCTTTTAAAGTTATTTTTAGTTGATTTAGTGTATCATCAGAAAAAAGACCGGCCCCTTCGTTTACATCAATAATGTCAATATTTCTGTTGGTATAAAGTTTAATATCGAAATCGTATCTTCTAAGACTTTCTGTTAATTTTAAACGTATTGACAGGCGGCCATTTTTATTTTTAATGACGATATAGCGCTGATTTTTTCCTGAAATTTCTATTTTCTGTTCTGACGACTGTACTAATTGAATTTTTAATCCGGTAAAAACCTTTATAGAGTTAAATTCACCTAAATCTAAAGTGCGTTTATCTTGTGCAAAAGTTATCGATGATACTAAAATGAGTAGTAAAGCTATTTTTTTCATTTTTAAAAATTTGTTTGTCGGTTATTTTACAATAATCATACCTTTTAATGTTATTTTTATACTTTTATTGTGATACCGCTTCAATTAAATTAAAGTCGAGATGCTTACGCTCTAAATCTGTTTTTTTTACACTAACCTTTACTTTATCTCCCAACTGATATATATGCTTGGTAACTTGGCCAATCAAAGCATATTGTTTGTCATCAAATAAATAATAGTCGTCTTTAATATCTCTTATACGTACCATGCCTTCGCATTTATTTTCTATTATTTCTACATACAAACCCCACTCGGTAACACCCGATATAACCCCTACAAAAATAGTATCTTTAAATTGTTGCATATATTTTACCTGCATATATTTTATAGAATCACGTTCTGCTCTGGTCGCAAAATATTCTTGTTCTGAGCTGTGTTTACATTTACTTTCATAAAATTCTGATGAAGGAGCATTTTTACCCTCTATATAATGTTGTAAAAGACGGTGTGTCATCATATCGGGATAACGTCTTATAGGTGATGTAAAGTGGCTGTAATAGTCAAAAGCCAAACCGTAATGACCAATATTTTGAGTAGAATAAATAGCTTTACTCATCGTGCGGATTGTGAGTGTTTCTACCAAATGTTCTTCGGCTTTACCGTGAACATCGGCTAATAAAGTGTTTAAACTTTTAGATATATCTGAGCGTGTTTGCAGATTAATTTTATAGCCAAATTTACTTATTAATCGGGCTAAATCGGCTAATTTTTCAGGATTGGGGTCATCGTGAATACGGTAAATAAATGTTTTTTTAGAAGGGGTTCCATCCTTCTTTTTTCCTATAAATTCGGCTACTTTTTTATTAGCCAACAACATAAATTCTTCTATAAGTTTATTAGCTTCTTTAGAATGTTTTGTATAAACACTTATTGGATTGGCTTCTTTGTCTAAATTGAATTTTATTTCTACTTTATCAAAAGAAATAGCGCCGTTTTCCATACGTTTTTTACGTAATATTTTTGATAAATTATTTAGTTTTAATACCGCTTTAATTAAAATATCATTAGAATCTACATCATTATCTTCAATTATTTTTTGAGCATCGTCGTAGGTAAAGCGCTTATCTGAATGAATTATAGTGCGGCCAAACCACTGTTTTTTAATAACAGCATTATTATCTATTTCAAAAACAGCCGAAAAGGTAAGTTTATCTTCATGAGGCCGTAAAGAACATACATTATTAGAGAGTATTTCTGGTAACATAGGCACAACTCTATCTACCAAATAAACCGAAGTGGCGCGATTATAAGCTTCATCTTCTAAAATACCATTCTCTTTAACATAATGTGTAACATCTGCAATATGAATACCCACCTCAAAATGACCATTTTTGAGAATTTGAAATGAGAGTGCATCGTCAAAATCTTTTGCATCTTTTGGGTCTATAGTAAATGTTGTAATTTTTCTAAAATCACGGCGCTCCTTAATGTCGTTTTCGGTAATTTCTTTAGGTAATTTTTCAGCAGCCTGTTCTATTTCGGGTTCAAACTTATAAGGCAGTCCGTATTCTAATAAAATAGAGTGTATTTCGGTATTGTGATCGCCAGGTCTTCCTAAAACACGTTCTATAACACCAAACGGATTTTTTGAATTTTCCGGCCAATCTTTTAATTTTACAAGTACTTTATCACCATTATTAGCATTATTTATATCGTTTTTAGATATAAAAAAATCTGTGTACATATTTCTGGCATCCGGAATAACAAATCCAAAGTTTTTACTGGATTGAAAGACCCCTACAAATTCGGTTTTGGCGCGTTTAATAATTTCTATTACTTCTCCTTCTTGTCTTCCGTTCTTTTTACGTTTAAAAATATATACTTTTACATTATCTTGATGCAAAGCTCTGTTGAGATTAGAAGCGTGAATAAATACATCTTTATCTAAGGCATCAGTTATAAAATAGGCGTTACCATTAGAAGATATATCTAAAGTTCCCGTAAAATAATTGGCTAAATTCTCTTTTAAAGTTGTGTACTTTCCTCTTGACGTTTCTTTAATTTTATTCTCTTTTTCTAAAAAATCTAGAAGTTCTAAAATAAGGTGTTTTTCTGCTTTAGTTTCTAACTCCAGTTTAGAGGCTATTTGTTTGTAATTTAAATTTTGTGGAGATACTTGCAATATATTTAATATAGCTTCTGCTAATTTACTTTTAAAGGCTTTTTTTTGTTTTATTCTTTTATTTTTATTCACTTTTATTTATTCTTTATTCAAAGATATGTCAATTAAAATTTATTTAAATAATTTAATATTATTTTTTTGTAACATTTTAACTACAAACACAGTCTTATTATTATAGTCATTTATAAATGAGTAAGTTTAAAACAATCATAATTTTTTTTGTATTAATACTTTTAATAGGTATTGTAGCCGTATATACCAATATTCAACATACTTTTAATAAAACCAACTATATACAAACATCTACTTTTCATTCAACTTTATTAATTAATAAAGTTTCTGAAGTTTAATCTTATTAACACCATTACATATAATACATTTTTTTATAAAATTTTTAAATAAATAAATGGTATATATTATAGTGTGTTAATTTGTACAATAAAATTATACGTAAATATTTTTAAAATTGGTTTATTAATATTAATTAACATTTATAATAATAGTAAAACACTTATAATTAAATATTAAAATACTTTATTAAGAGTTATAATTTATCATTTTTTTTAAGAATGTTTATAAGATTAACTACTAATATTTTTAATAAACTACCTTTTTTCTGTTTATAAATAGACACTA
>CAZMBM010000083.1:0-9722 GCA_964564475.1 uncultured Flavobacteriaceae bacterium
AAAATTGATTTCTACCTTTAGTGCTTTAAGAAGGTTAAACTAATTTGCCTAAATTTACCTCTCAAAAAAAAACCAATGGGCAACACATCGCTAAACATTATTTTAGATAAATTACCGAAGCATTTACAAAGTTTTATAATTCCGCAACCTTATAACTCTTATACAGCTAAAGACCAGGCTGTATGGCGCTATGTTCTGCGTAAAAGTATAGCTTTTTTAAGCAATAAAGCACATCATTCATACCTTGACGGATTAAAAAAAGCCGGTATTTCATCAGAAGAAATTCCGCATATGGCAGGGATGAATCGTATTTTAAAAGAAATTGGCTGGGCGGCGGTGTCGGTTGACGGATTTATTCCTCCAAATGCTTTTATGGCCTTTCAAGCCTACAATATTTTGGTTATAGCGGCCGATATTAGAACAGCTGATCATATAGAATACACGCCGGCGCCGGATATAATTCACGAAGCAGCCGGTCATGCGCCAATTATAGCCAACCCCGAGTATGCCGAATACTTAAGACGTTTTGGTGAAATAGGCAGTAAAGCCATCTCCTCGGCTAAAGATTACGAATTGTATGAAGCCATTAGGCACTTATCTATTATAAAAGAAGACCCTAATACAAAAGAGGAAGCCGTTATTAAAGCCGAAGATAAAGTAGCCGAAATAGCTACCGATATGGGTACTCCCAGTGAAATGGCTCAAATTAGAAACCTGCATTGGTGGACCGTTGAATACGGTTTGATAGGCACTTTAGAAAATCCAAAAATTTATGGCGCCGGATTGCTATCGTCTATAGGCGAAAGTGAGTGGTGTATGAGCAATGCTGTTAAAAAATTGCCTTATACCATAGCTGCGGCACAAACCGAATTTGATATTACAAAACCACAACCCCAATTGTTTGTCACACCCGATTTTGCCCACCTGAGTGTTGTTTTAGAAGAATTTGCCAATACTATGGCTTTGCGTAAAGGGGGCTTAAAAGGTCTCAAAAAGCTTATAGATTCTAAAAATTTAGGTACAATTGTTCTGAGTACGGGAATTCAGGTGTCGGGTATTTTTACGGGCGTCATAGAAAAAGAAGGACATCCCATATATTTCCAAACAAAAGGGCCAACGGCATTGGCACATCAAAATAGAGAGCTTATCTCTCACGGCAAGTCTTATCACAGTGAAGGCTTTGGATCTCCTGTAGGTAAACTCAAAGGGCGTAATTTGGCTATTGAAGACATGTCTCCCAAAGATTTAGAGGCCTATGGTATTTACGAAGGAAAAATAACCAGTTTAGAATTTGAAGGGGGTATTAAAGTTAGGGGTGAGATTATTACGGGGCGTCGTAATTTACAGGGGAAAATTATTTTAATTTCTTTTGCTAATTGTACCGTAACCTATGGCAACACCTATCTGTTTAAACCCGAGTGGGGTATCTACGACATGGCCGTGGGAGCGACTATTAACTCGGCTTATGCCGGTGTGGCAGATGCCGAAAGCTTTGGGTTGAGCGCCACGCCTCCTACCGAAAAAACGCATAAAATTAAATATTCAGATAAAGATAAAGTGTTACACCAATATTATCAAAAAATTAGAAATTTTAGAGATGATATTACTGTTGATATTTCTCAAATAACATCAATTTTTGAAGAATTAAAAAATAATTATCCAAACGAATGGCTGTTGTTTTTAGAAATTTATGAATTACTTCTAAAAGAACAATCGCCAAAAAGTAAGGATGTTTTAAAGTATCTAAAAGAAATCGGTCAACAAAAGAAATATAAAAAACTTATAGAAGAAGGTTTGGCCTTATTGTAATCAGTCTATTTCTGTAAGTCTTAAAGTGTTTACTTTCCCTTTGTCTTTTATAGGCATAGATGTTAAAGAAATAACAAAGTCGCCTGTTTTAACATAGCCTTTTTCTTTAGCGATATTGTTGATATCTACTATGGTGACATCTGTACTCGACATTTTATCGTAGTAAAAAGCTTTAACGCCCCACAGCAGGTTGAGCATGGCCATAATACGCCGATTAGAAGTGTAAGCCAAAATGTGTGCATGAGGACGCCTTGACGAAATATGAAAGGCTGTATAGCCGCTATTTGTAAGTGTGTTAATGGCGGCAACCTCAATATTATCGGCCATAATACTGGCTTGGTGGCAAATGGTTTTCGTTATAAAACGGTCATTGATAGTTGTAAAAGAAGAAGTATCCATTTTTATTAAAGACGAATTTTCTACTTTTTCAATAATATCGCGCATTTTTTGGATAACTTCTACAGGGTATTGACCTACCGATGTTTCGCCTGAAAGCATTACAGCATCGGCACCATCCATAATAGAGTTGGCCACGTCATTTACTTCGGCTCTGGTAGGAACCTGACTGTTAATCATACTTTCCATCATTTGCGTGGCTATAATAACGGGAATACGGGCCTCTTTGGCCTTTGACACTAATTTTTTTTGAATTAACGGCACCTCTTCCATAGGTACTTCAACACCTAAATCGCCACGGGCAACCATTAATCCATCACAGTGACTTGTGAGTTTATTAATATTTAGAACGGCTTCGGGCTTTTCAATTTTAGCTATTATGGGTATTTTATAATCAGAATGTTTAGCAATTAGTTTATTTAGTAAATCTAGGTCATCGGTTGTTCTTACAAACGAAAGAGCTATCCAATCTACTTCTAAGCCAATAGCAAAAATGGCATCATAAACATCTTTTTCTGTAAGAGCGGGTTGCGAAATTTTTGTATTAGGCAGGTTAACGCCTTTTTTAGAGTTTAAAGGGCCGCCACGTAAAATTTTGGTTTTAACGGTATTTATGTTATTTGTTTCAACGACTTCAAACAGCAATTTCCCGTCATCAACCAAAATATGTTCTCCGGGCTTTACATCTTGTGGGAAATGTTGGTAGGTCATAAAGGCTTTTTCATTATTCCCTTCACATTTTTCTGTAGTAAAGGTAAAATTGTCGCCTGTTTTAAGTGTAACGCCCTCTTGCATAACACCCACTCGCAGTTTAGGTCCTTGTAAATCGGCCAGAATAGCAACATTGTAATTCAGTTCTTTATTTAAAGTTCTAATAGTGTTTACATTCTGTTTAACTATATCATAATCTGCATGCGAAAAATTGATTCTAAAGACATTAACACCGGCAGTTATCATATCGCGTATAATATTTTTATGACTACAAGCCGGGCCTAATGTGGCTACAATTTTTGTTTTTTTACCTTTATGATTCATGTTTTTAGAATATTAAATGGGCGTTTTGTTTAATGTTTTCCGGCGCCGTTTTATAACTGGTTATTACTTGCTGAATGGTATTTATTTTTTCAATGATACCGTTAGTTTGTTGCAAAGATACGTCACCAGATATTTTTAAGAAGTAATCTACTTGTTTTTTATCGTTAATAAGATACGAAACTTTAGTTTTACTTAGTAAAGTATTGTAAAACAAGGCATTTTTTTTGGAAGTAGTATATTCAACAGCCAAATGTTTATTAGCAATGAGGTTGTATGTTAAAAAAAAAGAGGTATCGTAATATTCATAAAGGGAATATATAGCACCATTTTCTTTAAAATCTAAGTCTTCATCTTTGCGTTTGAGCGTTAGGTTTAATTTTTTGTTGATAAAATAAGCCAACCTATAATCTTCCAGGCTTGTGTGTAAGCAAATTAAGATATAATCTAATTCGGGTTCTAAATCTAAGGTATGTAACTTAGGCATAACTTAATTTATTTTTTTTTGTAAAGCGTAATAACCACGTTGGGCCGCTTTTTCTTCGGCTTTCTTTTTAGAAGTGTCGCGTCCTTTAGAGATTTGTTTGTCGTCTATAAACAGTTTGACACTGTAATGTCTTTTGCTGTCATTACCTGAATCTTCGTAAACGTCAAATTTATAGTCTTTTTTTTCTTTTTGACACCATTCTATCAATAAACTTTTATAACTGGAAATTTGTGCTTCTAAATCGTTAATTTTCACATAGACATCTATCAACTTTGAATGTATAAATTGACGACAGAAATCAAATCCTTTATCAATATAGATGGCTCCAATAAGTGCTTCAAATACATTGCCGTGGATATTATCGCCAAAGCGATTTTCACGAACAACGCTATTAACGAGTTGTATGAGTTTTAAATCTTTGCCAACAGTGTTTAAATGATTTCTACTTACAATTTTAGAACGCATTTGGGTGAGATACCCTTCATCGCCCAAAGGCGCTTGTTTGAAAAGATATTCAGAAATGACGGTACTCAATACGGTATCACCTAAAAATTCTAATCGTTCGTAATTTAAGGGTTTCCCGTCTTTGGTTAGTTCTTTGGCCGAACTGTGTGTAAAAGCTTTCTTATAGATGCTTGTCTTTTTAGGTTTAAAACCCAATACTTTGGTCAATTCATCATAAAAACGACTGTCCGCTTGGGAAATCGATTTGTTTTTTTTGCGAAAAAAATTCATTGACGTATAATGAAGTTATTCAAACTTCTTAAACAGCAGGCAGGCATTGTGACCGCCAAAACCAAAAGTGTTACTTAAAGCTACTTTGACATCGCGTTTTTGCGCTTTGTTAAAAGTAAAATTTAAATTATTATCAATATTATCATCATCGGTAAAATGATTGATGGTAGGGGGTACAATACCATGTTTAATAGCCAAAATAGAAGCAATGGCTTCTACAGCACCTGCGGCACCCAATAAATGGCCACTCATGGACTTAGTAGAATTAATATTGATACTGTAAGCATGGTCGCCAAAAACCTCTTTTATAGCCTTTGATTCGGCTATATCACCCAGCGGTGTTGAAGTGCCGTGCATATTAATAGCATCTACTTCTTCGGGGCTTATTTCGGCATTTCTGAGGCAATTTTTCATCACATTAATAGCGCCTAAACCTTCGGGGTGTGGGGCTGTAATATGGTGGGCATCTGCTGACAAACCACCGCCAATTAATTCGGCGTAAATTGTGGCTCCTCTATTTATGGCGTGTTCGTATTCTTCTAAAATAAGGGCTCCGGCTCCTTCACCAAGAACAAAACCATCACGGTCTTTATCAAAGGGTCTCGAAGCTGTTTTAGGGTCGTCGTTACGGGTAGATAAGGCAAACATAGCATTAAATCCGCCTACACCGGCAATAGTTACAGCTGCTTCAGAACCACCCGATACAAAAACATCGGCATGACCTAAACGGATGTAGTTTAAGGCGTCAATCATTGCGTTAGCCGATGAAGCACAGGCCGAAACCGTTGTAAAATTAGGCCCTCTAAAACCGTATTTTATTGAAATATAGCCGGGGGCAATATCGGCTATCATTTTTGGGATGAAAAAGGGATTGAATCGCGGTGTACCATCTCCGGCAGAAAAATTGAGAATTTCTTGCTGAAAAGTTTCCAATCCGCCAATGCCGGCGCCCCAAATAACGCCTACACGGTCTTTGTTTAAACGGTCTAAATTTAACCCGGAATCTACAATAGCCTCGTCTGCGGCCACCATAGCATACTGCGTAAATTTGTCCATTTTACGCGCGTCTTTTCTGTTGATATAATCTGTTACTTCAAAGTTTTTTAATTCACAGGCAAACTGTGTTTTAAACTTTGACGCATCAAAATGAGTGATGGGAGCGGCTCCGCTAACACCGTTAACCAAGCCGTTCCAATACTCTTGTAGATTATTACCAATTGGTGTTAAAGCACCAAGTCCAGTTACAACTACGCGTTTTAATTTCATATAAAGCTACTTATTTTGCTGCTTCGATATAAGAAATAGCTTGACCTACTGTACTGATATTTTCAGCTTGGTCATCTGGTATTTGAATGTCAAATTCTTTTTCAAATTC
This sequence comes from uncultured Flavobacteriaceae bacterium, assembly GCA_964564475.1. Taxonomy (GTDB): domain Bacteria; phylum Bacteroidota; class Bacteroidia; order Flavobacteriales; family Flavobacteriaceae; genus CG1-02-35-72. The sequence goes on from CAZMBM010000083.1 coordinate 5,835, forward strand.
CATAATTAACTCAACAGTATCAAGTGAATCAGCTCCCAAGTCGTTTGTAAAGCTTGCTTCTGTAGTTACTTCATTTTCGTCAACACCTAATTTGTCAACGATTATTGCTTTTACTCTTGATGCAATGTCAGACATAATTTTTAAGATTTAATTTAAATTAGACTGCAAAAATAAAAAACTTTAATATAAAACCGCCTTTTTATTTAAAATATACTGTTTTAAGTTTTTAAATTAAGTCTTCTCAATCTTTGACTATGTAAATATTAATGCGTTTTTTTGTGCTTAATTAAACTTAAACCGCGTTGAAACACATAGTCATTTTTGCTTCGGGGTCGGGGTCTAACGCCGAAAACATAGTTAACTATTTTAAAACGAATAGGGAAATTAAAATATCTTTGATAGCCACTAATAATCTGCAAGCAGGTGTTATTGAGCGTGCTAAACGGTTACATATTCCGTATAAAACATTTGATAAATTACAGTTAAATGACGGAAATGTGTTGTTATGGCCCGAAATTGTGCAAGCCGATTTAATTGTTTTAGCCGGTTTTTTATTGAAAATACCTTCCGATTTTATAGCCAGATTTCCGCATAAGATTATCAATATTCATCCGGCATTACTTCCTAAATATGGCGGAAAAGGCATGTATGGCGATAGGGTACATCAAGCTGTTGTGTCTAATAATGAAGCCAAATCCGGAATAACCATACATTATGTGAACGAAAACTACGACGAAGGCGCTGTTATTTTTCAGAAATCTTTTACACTTGAAGTAGAAGAGACACCCGAAACGTTAGCTCAAAAAATACATAAGTTGGAATACAAATACTATCCAAAAACAATAGATAAATTATTAAACGATGCCACAAGATAAAGTACATATTTACACCGATGGGGCTTGTAGTGGTAATCCTGGAAAGGGTGGTTACGGCATTGTAATGGAATGGGTGGGTAAACCTTATAAAAAAGAATTCTCTGAAGGGTACAGGTTTACCACTAATAACCGAATGGAGCTTTTGGCTGTCATTGTGGCTTTAAAAAATCTAAAAACAGATAATTTAGATATAACCATTTATTCAGACTCTAAATATGTGGTTGATGCTGTAGAAAAAAAATGGGTGTTTGGTTGGGAAAAGAAATATTTTACAGGCAAAAAAAACAGCGATTTATGGATAAGATTCCTAAAATTATATCGTAAGCACAAGCCTAAATTTGTTTGGATTAAAGGTCATAACAACCACCCTCAAAACGAACGTTGTGATAAATTGGCTGTGGCGGCTTCGCAAAAAAAAGACCTTTTAATTGATGTACAGTTTGAAGGTAAAAATTCGCCTAAGTTACTTTAAGATAATATTATTTTTTCTGTCATTGCGAAGGCATTCCGATATTTATCGGAATGACAGCGGCAATCTCTTCGTTTATGTACAGAGACTGCCACGCTATGCTCACAGTGACGTTTTAGCTTTAAGACAGACATTGTTACGAAGGCAAGCCAATGGCTATCGGTACGTTTGAGGTAATCTTATAAGAGGTTTATATGGAAGTGACTGATTCATCCCAATTAGTTGGGATTTATAGTACAATAATTTTCAGCGATAATCATATAAATCGGCGCCATCAGCGTTCTAAATAAGTAGGCTGTTTAAGAAAAATACGGCCACACTAACACTTGCAATTAACTATTTTTTTAAGGTGTGAGCGGATTAAGACAACATCATTTGCGCTTTTTTAACAGCTGCCACCAAAATGTCGATCTCTGCTTTAGTATTGTAAAAAGCAAACGAAGCCCGTACCGTACCGGGAATACCATAAAAATCCATAATAGGTTGGGTGCAATGATGACCGGTACGTACAGCTACCCCCAATTTATCTAAAATACTGCCTAGGTCATAAGGATGAATATTTTCTAAATTAAACGAAATAACACTGGTTTTTTTATCGGTTGTACCATATATTTTAAGACCTTCAATTTCCAGTAATTTTTTGGTAGCATAAGCCAATAAGATATCTTCTTGCTGTGCCATGTTGTTTACACCAATGGTGTTGATGTAATCTATACAAGCCCCAAAGGCAATGCCTCCGGCAATGTTGGGCGTGCCGGCTTCGAATTTATGAGGCAAATCGGCATAAGTCGTTTTTTCGAAAGTCACGGTTTTAATCATTTCGCCTCCGCCGTGATAAGGCGGTAGTTTGTTCAGCCAATCTTCTTTGCCATACAAAAAGCCAATACCTGTGGGGCCGTACATTTTATGGGCAGAAACACAGTAAAAATCGCAATCTAATTCTTGTACATCTACTTTTAAATGGGGTGTTGCTTGAGCCCCGTCAATAAGTACAGCCGCCCCCACTTTATGGGCTTTGTCTATAATTTCTTTAACAGGATTTATTGTACCTAAAGTGTTAGAAATATGATTGACGGCTACTACTTTGGTTTTATCGGATAATAAAGCATCAAAATCTTCTAGAATTAGTTCCCCTTTTTCGTTAATGGGAATCACTTTTAATGTCGCGCCACTTTTTTCGCAGGCCAACTGCCAAGGCACGATGTTAGAATGGTGTTCGAGATGTGAAATAATGACTTCATCCCCTTTTTTAAGCAGTTGCGAAAAGCCACTCGCTATCAAATTAATACTTTCGGTTGTACCGCGTGTAAAAATGATTTCGTGGACGTGTTGTACATTAAAATGACGCTGTATTTTTTGACGCGCGACTTCGTAAGCCTCTGTAGCCAACTGACTCAAGGTGTGTACACCGCGATGAATATTGGCATTGATGGTTTGGTAATAAGTATCAATAGCGTCAATGACCACTTGGGGTTTCTGACTGGTAGCGGCATTGTCTAAATAAACCAAAGGTTTATTGTTGACCTTTTGGTTTAAAATAGGGAAATCGGCTCTGATTTTAGAAATATCTAACATAATTGTTATTTAGAATGATTCTAAGTGCAAAAGTACAAAAGTCAGTTGTACAAAGCAGAATAATATCAAACAATGTTTGTTGGTCTCAGTCGTCAGTGGAAACTGTGTGCTTTTAGTATAAGACTTTCAGTTTTTACAAGTAATAAGGTCTGAAGCCTGAAGACCGTAGCCTGAAGTTGAACATCCCTGATTATAGTTGACTTTTTAATTAATTGTTCGTTATCAAAAATAGTAAGAATTGGTTTAGGTTTATTATTAAACCATTCATTTTCAAATCCTATTGGATTTAATTTACTTTTTTATAGCTGTAAACCGCCAATCCGTTCATAATAACGGCATAGAAAAGTGTTTTTACAAATTGGGGCAAAATATCGGTAAAACCGGCGCCTTTAAGCATTACCATCCGCATCACTTCTACAAAATATTTAATAGGGTTAAATTCGGTGAGTATTTGCGCCCAATGCGGCATACTTTCTATAGGGGTAAACAAACCGCTCATCAAGATAAAAATCACCACAAAAAACCAGGCAATAAACATGGCTTGTTGTTGGGTGTCGGTAAAATTCGAAATGAATAATCCAATACCTAAGATAACCAGAATGTAAATTGACGTATAGGAATACATCAAGAACAGACTGCCTAAAATGGGAATATTAAACAAGATTTTTGCAATAATTAAGCCTATAGTTAAAAGCACTAATCCCAAAATCCAAAAGGGGAATAATTTACCGATGATAAACTGGTATTTTTTAATGGGTGTGACGTTAATTTGTTCTAAAGTGCCCATTTCTTTTTCGCGTACAATGTTCATCCCCGAAAGGAATAAAGTGACCATCGTTACCAATAAAACCAAGATACCCGGCACCATATAAGTTTTGTAATTCAGCGTTTTATTATACCAAAACAACGGAATACCTTCTATAATATTTGGCGTATTTTTAGCTTGCGACGGCTGCATTAATTTGGTTT
>CAZMBM010000084.1:0-9435 GCA_964564475.1 uncultured Flavobacteriaceae bacterium
TGCGGCCAACCGTCGGCATCAAAATAATCGAATTCGTAAAAGCCTAGTGGCTCTAACAACTTGCAAATGGCAATATGCATCAAATTGACATTGTCGTCTTTTTTAAATTTTTTATAGCCTTGCCCCAATTCTTGCACCCCTACCAAATAGATAATAGCGTCTAAATCGGGTAATTCACCATCGGTAAATTTTTGGGCAATTAGAGCCCTGACTTCTTCGTAATCACGTTTTAATTGTTCGTCTCTTGACATAAAATATTTTGAAGGGCAAAAGTAAGAATTTTAAAACCTTAAAAAATCTATTTTTTTCATTCCTTCCGGAGTTTAAAACTCTGGAAGTAATATATTACTTTTGTATAAAAATATAACAAAATGTACGGTACCATAAAACAACATCTGCAAAAAGAAATACAGACCATAAAAGAGGCGGGCTTATATAAATCTGAACGTATTATCAGTTCTTCGCAAAGCGCGGCTATAAAGCTTGAAACAGGTCAAGAAGTTATAAACTTTTGTGCCAATAATTACTTGGGCTTATCAAATAATCCTACGGTAATTCAGGCCGCTAAAGACGCTATGGATACCCATGGCTATGGTATGTCTTCTGTTAGATTTATCTGTGGCACACAAGACATCCATAAAGAATTAGAACAAAAAATAGCCGACTTCTATCAAACCGAAGACACTATTTTATACGCGGCGGCTTTTGATGCCAATGGGGGTGTTTTTGAACCGCTGCTCAATGCTGATGATGCTATTATTTCTGATTCTTTAAACCACGCCTCTATTATTGATGGGGTGCGTTTGTGTAAAGCAGCCCGATATCGTTATGACAATAATGACATGGCTAGTTTAGAGCAGCAACTTATTGCGGCAAACAAAGAAGGGCATCGTTTTAAAATTATTGTGACCGATGGCGTTTTTTCTATGGATGGCATAGTGGCCCAACTCGACAAAATTTGCGATTTGGCCGACACATACAACGCTCTGGTTATGGTTGACGAATGTCATGCCGCCGGATTCATCGGTAAAACAGGTCGTGGCACATTAGAGTTAAAAAATGTGATGGGCCGTGTAGATATTATTACCGGAACCCTTGGCAAAGCCCTTGGCGGGGCTATGGGTGGTTATACCACAGGTAAAAAGGAAATTATTGAACTCTTGCGCCAACGTTCGCGTCCTTATTTGTTCTCAAATTCGTTGTCGCCCGCTATTGTAGGGGCTTCGCTTAAGGTATTCGATATGATTTCTGACGACACTACTTTACGTGATAAATTGGAATTCAACGCCACCTATTTTAGAAAAGGGATGGCCGCCGCCGGATTTGACTTAACCGGTGCCGATGCCGCCATTGTCCCCGTAATGTTATACGATGCTAAATTGGCCCAAACAATGGCCGATAAACTCTTGGAAGAAGGTATTTATGTGATAGGTTTTTTCTTTCCGGTAGTCCCAAAAGGCAAGGCGCGCATTCGCGTACAGTTATCGGCAGCGCATACCCAAGAACACCTTGACAAAGCTATTGCGGCTTTTACCAAAGTAGGAAAAGCCTTAAACGTCATTTAAAAATAAGTATCTTTGCTTTTGTAAATGCGTTAAAAACCTATGAGCGTCATCAGAATTACCAAACATTTTAACTTCGAAGCGGCGCATGCCCTGTACGGTTACGACGGTAAATGCAAAAACATTCACGGACACAGTTACCGCTTATCGGTTTGTGTTATCGGCACACCTGTAAACGATGCTACACAAGTTAAAAACGGTATGGTGATGGATTTTGGCGATTTAAAACAGCTCGTAAAACAGGAAATAGTAGATACGTTTGACCATGCCACCGTATTAAACAGTCAATCACCTCATATTACTTTGGCCGAATCGTTAAAAAGTCATGCCCATAAAATTGTTTTGGTAGATTACCAGCCTACAAACGAGAATATGTTATTGGATTTTGCCGAACGTTTAAAAAAAGTTTTGCCAAAAAACGTTTCGCTTCATTCGCTAAAACTCTACGAAACCGCCAATTCTTTTGCCGAGTGGTTTGCCTCAGATAACCCTTAAGGTATGACAAAGACTAAAATATATTTTGCTTCTGACCAACATTTTGGCGCCCCAACGACCTCAGAGAGTAAAGTCCGCGAAGCTAAATTTATAAACTGGCTAGACCAGATAAAAAAGGACGCCGATGTGCTTTTTTTGTTGGGTGATTTATTCGATTTTTGGTTTGAGTACAAAACCGTTGTCCCAAAAGGATTTGTGCGGGTGTTAGGTAAATTGGCCGAACTGCGTGATGTGGGAATTACCATTCATTTTTTTGTGGGTAATCACGATTTGTGGATGCGCGATTATTTTGAAACCGAACTCGGCATTAAAGTATATTACAAACCTACAGTTTTTACCTTTAATGATAAAACTTTTTACATTGCTCATGGCGATGGTTTGGGGCCCGGCGATAAAGGTTATAAACGCATGAAGAAAGTTTTTGCCAACCCCTTTTCAAAATGGCTGTACCGGTGGTTACACCCCGATATAGGCTTGCGCCTCGGCCAGTATCTTTCTACACAAAACAAACTGATTTCGGGTGAAGAAGATGTTGTTTTTTTAGGCCACGACAAAGAGTGGCTGGTACAACATTCTCACGAGCTTTTAAATAAAATGCACTACGATTATTTTGTGTTCGGTCACCGACACCTACCTATGGAAATTAAACTAAATGATAAGAGCACCTATGTTAATCTTGGCGATTGGGTTAGTCATTTTACCTATGCCGTTTTTGAGAATGGCAAACTCAGTTTAAAAAACTTCTAATACTGACTGATACGATGACTTTGAGTCATCGTATCAATAAAAATAAAAAAAGTCAGGGCTTCACTTTGAGTGAAACCCTGACTAAAATACAGTATTTAAAGCATTTTTAGATTGATAACCTCTTGGTTTGTCAACATGCGGAAACGGCCTCTTGGCAAGTTCTTTTTAGTTAAATCGGCAAAGACCACACGGTCTAGCTTTATAACTTTATAGCCAAAATGTTCGAATATTTTGCGAATAATACGGTTTCGACCCGAATGAATTTGAATACCGATTTCGGTTTTGGGTTCATTTTTTATATAACTAATATCATCAACAAAAACCATTTTACCTTCGAGCATAAAATTGGCGGCTATTTTTTGTAAATCGGCAAGCGTTAATTTTTTATCTAAACTCACATGATATATTTTTTTAACCTGATATTTTGGATGGGTCAATTTTTTTGTCAATTCACCATCATTGGTAAACAAAAGCAAACCTGTAGTATTTCTGTCTAATCTGCCCACCGGATAGAGACGTTCTTTTGTGGCGTGGGCCACAAGTTCCATAACGGTTTTTCGCCCGCGTTCGTCATCCATGGTGGTGATATAGTTTTTAGGTTTATTGAGTAACAAATAACGTTTGGGTTCGGGGCTTATTACAGCGCCATCGAATTTTACCACATCGGTTTCTTTGACTTTAAAACCCATTTCTGTAACAACCTTATCGTTAACTTGGGCATTACCGGCGGCGATGTAAACATCGGCTTCACGACGTGAACAGATACCGGCATTGGCAATGTATTTGTTTAAACGAATACTTTCTGAAGCGCTTGCTTTAGGTGTTAGGGGTTTTTTATATTGTTTTTTTGGGCCTTTGTTAAAAGGTTTTTTTGTGTTTGAAGAGGTGTGCTTTTTAGGAGCTTGTCGTCCTCTCGACGAGAATTTTTGTGTCATTGTTTTAAATTTTGGCAAAAGTAGGCTATTTAATTAAACTAAAGGCTACTAGGGCTTCTAAATTATTTGAAATAACTATCTGCCGTGTTATTTTATATCTTATTTGGCTTCTACAAACACTTAAAAACAGCTTGCAAATTAGTCAGGGTTTTTAGAGATTCATTAGCCTGTTAATTATGACCGAAGTATCTATCAGCGCCAAGCTAAAAACACCCAAAACAATGAGTATTTTGAGTAAAATATGGAGCTGAATATAGTTTTTATTGGTTTTACTCATCCACAACTTAAAAGTAAAAAAGCTTAAGGCGACACCGGCGAAATAAAAATAAAATTTCATAGAGCCGATTTCGGGATATTTCCATAAAAAATAAATAGGATCTAACGTTAACAAGACAATGAGCGTTATGAGAATTTTTGTAAAATGTTCGCCGTATTTAATGGGGATTGTCAGATAGTTCTGTACGATATCACCTTTTATATTTTCTAAATCTTTTATGAGCTCTCTTATGGTTAAGACAAAAAATAAAAAACTGGCATGGGTAAAAATAATGGTCGAAAAGTTTTTGTAATACACAAATACCGCAAAAAAAGGCAGAATGGATAAGGTAACTGCTGAAAATAATCCGATAAGCGGGTACTTTTTTAATTTATGAGAATAAAACCAAATTAAAAAAATATAAACCGAAAAAAACAGGGCGGCACGCCACGATACTAAAAACCCAAAAACAACTCCTAAAAAATTTAAAATAAAGTAGAGTTGCAGTTTTAATTTCTGACTTACAATGCTGTCTAATTTATGTTTTTCGGGGCGGTTTATAATATCTTTTTTAACGTCGTAAAAATTATTGATAATATAACCCGACGCTATAACACAGGTTGAAGCCAACACTATAAAATATAATTCCACATTTAAAATTATGGCTTTAAGAGGTAATTTGGGGGCGAAAATAAAGATGGCTGCTAAATATTGGGCTATAACGATTACCAAAATATTATAACCGCGAACGACAGACAATAAACTGATAAGCTTTATATAAATAGGGGCGTCGTTTAGTTGTTTTTGACGTGTATTATATTTGGCCTTTTCTAATAAATCCATCGTAAAAATAAGAAAGTTATTTTGTAATTATTTAGAAACGATATACCAATTCTAAATCGTAATCTTTTAAAATCTTTTTGGCTTTGTTGTAGTCTTTAGTAAATCCTAAAATATAGCCGCCTCCGCCCGAACCACAGAGCTTTAAATAGTAATCGTTTGTGGTAATACCTTTTTCCCAAAGTTTATGAAAAGGCTTGGGAATCATAGGTTTAAAATGTTTTAAAACCACTTTAGACAATTGTTTTACATCGCCAAAAAGGGCATTAAATTCGGCGTTTAAAAAATGATCTATACACGCATCGGTATATTTGGCAAAGTCTTGGTTAATCATTTTTCTAAAACCTTCGTTTTTCATTTTATTCATAAAAATGCTTACCATAGGACCCGTTTCGCCAACCATCTTAGAATCTAATAAAAACACGGCACCTTTGCCTTGTTTTTGAGAAGGGATACCCGTGGCTTCTAAGTCGTCTTTAGAATTTATAAGAATGGGTAAACTGAGATAACTGTTTAGAGGATCTAATCCCGAACTTTTGCCGTGAAAAAACGATTCCATTTCGGCAAAAATACCTTTTAATGTAAGGAGTTTATCGCGGGTCAAGTTTTCTAAAACCGTAATTTTATTTTTGGCATATTTGTCGTAAACGGCTGCCACCAGGGCTCCCGAGCTCCCCACGCCATAGCCTTGCGGAATACATGAATCAAAATACATTCCTTGGGTTATATCAAGCTTAAAACTATGCAAATCAAAGCGTTCTGAACTTTTGTTTAATTCTGACAAATAAATGTAAAATTTATTTAAATTGGCATTAGATTTTTTTGCCTCTTCGGTTAAAGTTTCGGCCTTTTTTAAGGCACCTTGATAAGTGTTGTAAGGAATGGCTAAGCCTTTAGAATCTTTTATAATACCGTACTCGCCAAAGAGTAAGATTTTTGCATAAAACAGTGGGCCTTTCATTTTTGGTTGATTCATTTTAAATCAAAAATACGTGCAAATATACATTTTTTTAGTCTGTTTGACTCTAAACCCCAATAAAATAAGACATTTTAAATACAAAAATATTTATTCATCTGTTACGCCGTCGTAATAAAAACGCTTCCAAGTACCTGTTTTTTTATTATCACGATACTTGCCTTGTGCTTTTAAACGGCCATCTTGATAGTATTCTTTGGCTAGGCCGTTTTTTCTGCCGCGGTCGTAAAGCAGCTTGGCTTTAAGATTTCCGTTTTTAAAATACACCAAGCGCTCGCCGTTAATGTAGCCGTTAATGTAATTCACTTTTTGGAAAATCTTGCCGTTTTCAAAATACCAAGTAACCGGACCGTCATAAAATTCAATGTCTTTTTTTAAAGAAAGACCTTCCATTTGTTTCTTGCCGGAAATATAAAAATCTTGAAACCAAAAGCCCTTCCCGTTTTTTTGAGATATTTCTCTAAAATAAAGGGCCTTGTCTTTAGATGTCTTTTTCCAATTGGCATCAAACCATATTTTATCGCCCTGAGCAAAGACGAGTGAATTGATAAAAAATAAACTGAAGGCTAAAGTTATAACTTGTTTTGTCATAATGTTGTTTTTTAGTTAGAATCTTTGGGTAAGAAATATATAATTTCCAATTCTTAGTAAAGCCGTTTTGGTTTACTATTGGCGTCTTCTAAAAAAACATATTTAATGTAAGATTAGCTCTATAAAGCTACAAAAAAAATTAAAACCTCAAATATAATTATTTATATTATTGACAAACAATCACTTAAACAAGGCCTAACCCCAAATAATCGTGAATGACCTGATTGTTTTCAGAATACTGAATCAGGTGATTTTTAATAAATAATTGTGTTTGTCTTTTTTCGCTTTGCGGATATAAAAGGTGCACATTAGCGCCGGCGTCTAATGTAAAACACAAATTTAAATTGGTGTCGGCTCTATATGCCCAAATTTTATTGATTATTTTAAGTGTGTTGGGTTTCATCAAAATAAAATACGGGTTACTGGTCATCATCATGGCGTGTAAAGTCAGTGCTTCGCTTTCTACAATAGTGATGAAATTTTTTAAATCACCTTTTCTAAGTACTTCTATAATTTCAACAATATGATTGTCAGCTTGCTTAAAACGTTCGGCAGCAAATGGGTGCTTGTTCATTAAACTATGGCCAACCGAACTCGATACTTTTTTTTTGCCTTTGTCAACCAATAAAATACTGTCGCAATAATTTCTAAAATTAGGATGTAAATCAAAGGGTAATTTTAGTCCATAAAGGTCTGAACTATTTTTAACAGCGGGATGTTTTCCCCAAACAACCACAGGCCCTTCAATGCTTCTACAGGCACTTCCCGAACCCAATCGGGCTAAAAAGGATGCTTTTTTATTAAAATATTCTTGGGTAATTTTAGGGTTTAAAGCTTGCTCTAATTTCATCAGACAGCCCGAAAGTGCCGCCATCCCACTTGCCGATGAGGCAATACCACTACTATGCGGAAAAGTATTTCGGGTGTGAATTTCGAATTTATAAGCGGCTAAAAAAGGCAAATAAGCCAAAATCCTATCAAAGAATATTTCAATTTTTGGTTTAAAAGCGGTATTTAATCGCCCTTCAAAAAAAACAGAAAAATCGATAGTGCCCTTTTTTATTTCTTTTCGGAAGCATTTTAATTCGGTTTGCGTTACACAATTTTTGAGTGTAAAACTCAGTGACGTATTTGTAGGAATTTGCCCTTCTTTTTTACCCCAGTACTTTACCAATGCAATGTTACTGGGCGCTGAGCTTTTGAAGCTTTCTTTTGTTATTTTGGAAGTATCTAAAGGTTCTGAAATAAATTGTGCTGTTGTCAAAATTAAAAAGGCTTTGTGCAAAGATAGAATTAATTACTTTTGCTTTCAAACCATTATTAATGCGAAAAATAAAACTGATTTGGGATTTTAGAGGGAACGATACCTTAAAAATGGCTCAGCATCATGCTGTTCATTTAAAAGAATTTGCCCTAAAAGAAAAATTACATTTTTACGATGTTGATACCGCCCAATATTCCGATTTTTACGCAACAGCATTTATTATAGTTGATGAAGCTGATATGGTAACATACAGAAATGCCCTAAAACCCCATCGCGGTGAAGTGGCATAGTTATCATTATCTTGTATGTAAAATTATTTCACAGAGGTACACAAAGGAGTACAAAGCCTCACAAAGTTTAACCGCAAAGAACGCTAAGTTTTTCGCAAAAGGGCACAAGGAGTTCTGCTACTATATACTGTCTCCTTTTTAACGTTTGACTTTCAAACGTCATCAATACAATTGTCCCCCTCTGGGGAAATGTCCGAAGGACAATGGGGATTGTTAAATTTTTGTTATTATATTTAAGTATTTGCTTAAATACTAAATTATTTGTAGGTTTGCCCCAAAATTAGTATTTATGAAGACTATTTCTTGTATCCGCGAAGAAAAAAATCAGTATAAAATTGATCAATACGAAAACCTTTTAAAAGATAATGTCACCGATTTTAATCAGCTCAGCAAAATTGTAGGACTCATTGGCAACGAAGTCCGTTTAAAACTTATTTGGCTTATAAACGACAATCGTTTTTGTGTGTGCGACTTGGCCGATATTTTGCAAATGAGCGTGCCCGCTATTTCGCAACACCTGCGTAAATTAAAAGATGTAGGTATTGTAGAAACCTACAGAGACAAACAAACTATTTATTATTCTATAAGCTCAGAACAACAAAATATTACCCATCATATTCTAGACCTTGTGTCTGATAAAATGGCTATTAACATTTAAATTTTTACTAATGACTACTCAAAACAAAAATTCAAAAAAATCAAATAATATTTTGGGCCTCGGTCTTTTAACCGCCGTAACCGCTTCACTTTGTTGCATTACACCTGTATTGGCTTTAATAGCCGGCACAAGCGGTATGGCTTCTTCTTTTACTTGGATGGAACCATTTAGACCCTATCTTATAGGTGTAACTGTTTTGGTTTTAGGCTTTGCTTGGTACCAGCAACTCAAGCCCAAAAAAGAACCGGATTGCGATTGTGACACAGAAGGAACCCCCAAATTTATACAATCTAAATTATTTTTGGGATTGGTAACTGTTTTTGCTTTGGCTATGTTGGCTTTTCCGTATTATGCCGAAGTTTTTTATCCCGAAAATAAAGCCAAAGTGCAGCCTCAATTAGCAAAATCGGTTGACAATTTAACCCTACAGGTAAAGGGTATGACCTGCGAAAGCTGTAATCTGCATGTAGAGCACACTTTAGCGCAATTACCCGGCTATATCAATGCCAAGGCCGACTATAAAACAGGGACGGTTACGGTAGAATTTGACGCGTCAAAATCATCTGTAAAAGAGGTAAAAGAGGCGGTAAACAGTACGGGATATAAAATTGTTGAATCAAAAACACCTGTAAATAAGTCGGCAAGTTACAGTCATTTAACTTTAAATGTTGAAGGTTTAACCTGTAAAAGTTGTGATTTACGGCTTGAGAATAGTGTTGCCAAATTACCTGGTTATATCACTGCTAAAGCCGATTATAAAACAGGAACGGTTATGGTAGAATTTGATGCGTCAAAATCATCAGAAAAAGAGGTAAAAGAAG
>CAZMBM010000085.1:0-9299 GCA_964564475.1 uncultured Flavobacteriaceae bacterium
TCTTTAGCAATCAATTCGTCGTGAGTCCCTTGTTCGGCTATTTTACCTTGCTCTATAACCAAAATTTGATGGGCTTGGCGGATGGTACTCAGCCTGTGGGCAATGACAAATGTGGTACGACCTGTGATTAATTCGTTAAGTGATTTCTGAATCAGCGTTTCACTTTCGGTGTCTAAATTACTGGTAGCCTCATCTAAAATAATGATTTTTGGATTGGCTAAAATAGCACGGGCTATAGCTAATCTTTGACGTTGTCCACCCGATAATTTTACACCACGTTCGCCAATGACGGTTTCTAATCCTTTTTCAAAGCGGTCAGTAAATTCATTGACATAAGCGGCTTTAACAGCATTTTGAACTTCTTTTTCGGAGGCATCGGGTTTAGAAAATAAAATATTTTCGCGGATAGTCCCTTCAAATAAAAACTCATCTTGTAAAACAACCCCCAAGTGTTTGCGATAAGAATTTAAAGAGACTTTTGATAAGTCTTCGCCATCAATAGTAATTTTACCCGATTTTGGATTTAAAAAAGTAGCCGCCAATCCGGCAATAGTCGATTTTCCCGACCCCGATGACCCTACTAGAGCTATAACCGAACCGGAGGGTGCTTCAAAAGATATGTCTTTTATGACTTCGTTGCCTTCTTCGTAAGAAAAAGAAACATTTTTAAAAACAATATCCCCTTTTAAATCTTTTAAAACTATAGGGCGATTTTCGGAGTCGTCTTCGGGTTTCCTATTCATAATTTCTTCTGTACGATCTAATCCTGCAAAAGATTCAGTCAATTGACTCCCAATATTACTCATCTGAACTATGGGCGCTATAAGAAAGCCTAAATAGAGAGTAAACGATAAAAATTCACCAAAAGTCATAGTGCCTCCAATAATAAAATAGCCACCCATACCCATTATTCCGGCGCTTGCCAAGCCTAGTAAAAAGGTAGCCGAACTGGTTAAAAGAGCTGTAGCTGTCAGGCTTTTTTTGACGTTTAAATACAATTTTTCGACACCTTTTTCAAAAGTTTTAATCTCTTGCGCTTCGGCATTAAAGCCTTTTATCACGCGTACACCATTTAGCGTTTCGGTTAATCGTCCAGTGACTTCTGCATTTATAACAGCGCGCTCTTTAAAAATAGGACGGATATAGCCAAAGGCTTTTAAGGCAATGACTGCAAAAATTATGACAGGCACTAGAACGTATAAAGTCATAATAGGACTTATTTTTATCAGCAATACAAGCGAAACGACTGAAGTTAAAGTGCCGCCAATGAGTTGAACCAAACCTGTACCAATAAGATTTCTAACACCTTCTACATCGGTCATAATACGCGAGACCAAAGCACCGGATTTTGAATTATCGAAATAGTTTATAGGCAATGATAAGATGTGTTTTTGGACTTGTACACGTAATTTTGAAATCAATAATTGCGCTTCTACACTCAATAAACGTGTCAATAAAAACGATGTAATAGCTTGCACTACAATAGAACCTACAACAATTAATAAAAGTAATTTTAATTGATGCATATCTTTATTTACAATAACATCATCCATTAAATATTTACTGGCACCGGGTAATACCAATCCGGCTAAACGGCTGATGATAATTAAAATTAAACCAATAAAAAGGAGTTTACGACGCGGCCAAATAATGGTTTTGAAAGCTTGAGACAAGCTTACCTTGTTTTTTTTTGATGACATTTAATAGTTTTTAGTAGTACCGTCAAATATATCCAATTCTTTAGCTTAAAAATTTAAAAGAAAAGTTAAATTACGTTTTAACTTAAAACTTTATATTTACACTTTTATGCACAACACAAAAGACTCAAGCGTAACAAACACAATATGAACCTAGGCTATTTAATCTCAGTTTTTATCCATGTTGTTTGTGCCGCCATTTGGATAGGTGGCATGCTGTTTTTACCATTGGTTTTATTGCCGAGTATAAAAAATCATCCCGATAGGATAGCCCTTTTGTATAAAACAGGAGTGAAATTTAGACTTGTGGGATGGGTATGTTTAACCGTACTGGCTTTTACAGGTGTTTTAAATATGTATTTAAGAGATTTGCCACTTACGTGGGATTATTTAACACAGAGTAATTATGGACATCTGTTAAGTGTAAAAGTGTTGCTTTTTGTTTTGATGCTTGTCATTGGGGCTTTGCACGATTTTTATATCGGCAACAAATCAATTGACGAGATGAAGATTACTTCAAACGGTAGTTTTAGAAAAATAGCTCAGTGGTCGGGACGTTTGAATTTATTATTGGCGTTGGCTATTGCTTTTATTGGAGTTGTTTTATCTAGAGGAGGCTTTTAATGAAAACCGAATCTAAATATCAATACGATTATATCATCATAGGCAGTGGCTTTGGTGGTGCTGTAAGCGCTTTACGCCTATCTGAAAAGGGCTATAAAGTGTTGGTTGTAGAAAAAGGAAAATGGTACAAAGCCACTGATTTTGCCAAGACCAATTGGCATCTAAGGAAATGGTTATGGTTGCCAACACTGCGTTTTTTTGGCATTATGAAGATGGGTATTTTTCGGCATATCGTAGCCATATCGGGTACGGGCGTCGGTGGCGGCTCTTTGGTTTATGCCAACACTTTACCCATACCTAAAAAAGCCTTTTACACTTCGGGAAGTTGGGCTGGTTTGGACGATTGGCAAACAGTTTTAAAACCACACTACAAAACAGCTTTAAAAATGTTGGGCGCCGCTAAAAACCCACGTTTATTCGATGGAGATATCGCTTTAAAACAATTGGCTAAGGACTTGGGCAGAGCCGACCAATTTGAACATCCACAAGTGTCGGTTTATTTTGGCCAAGAAGGTAAAACGGTAGAAGACCCCTATTTTAGCGGTAAAGGGCCTAACAGAACCGGATGTAAATTTTGTGGTGGCTGTATGACGGGGTGTCGTCATAATGCCAAAAATACACTCGATAAAAATTATTTGTATTTGGCACAACAATTGGGCGCTGAAATACTGGCCGAAAACAAAGTTTACGACGTCGAACCTATAGATAATGATGACGGAAAATCAGGATATAAAATATCGGTAAAATCGAGTACCAAAGTTTTTAAAAAGAAACAGGTATTTTCGGCAAAAGGTGTCATTTTTTCGGGCGGTGTTTTAGGGACGGTTAAATTGCTTTTAAAACTCAAGAAAAAATCATTACCCAACTTATCGGATACCTTGGGTGATAACATCCGAACCAATAACGAAACACTGATAAGTGTTTCGACACTTGATAAAGACAAAGACTTGTCAAAAGGGGTGGCTATTGGCAGTTTATTACATACCGATGACAATAGTCATTTAGAAATTGTGCGTTATGCGGCCGGCTCGGGTTTTTGGAAAATCATGCATTTACCGCTAGCGGTTGGGAGCAATACATTTGTCAGATTGTTTAACCTGATTTTAAGTGTTTTGAAATCGCCTTTGGGGTATTTAAAAGTATATTTTAGAAGTTGGTCTAAACACACGGTGGTTTTACTGTTTATGCAGAGTATAGACAGTACTTTAAAATTTAAACGAAATGGCTTGGGCTTAATGACGTCAGCTGTGAGTACAGGTGTAAAACCCACACCTAACATTCCTGAATCTATTGAACTGACAAATAAATACGCCAGAATCATCAATGGCAAACCCACATCGTTTGCTTTAGAATCTTTAGCCGGTATCCCAACTACAGCCCATATTTTGGGAGGTGCCGTTATGGGGGAGAATGAAGAAACAGGTGTTATCAATAAAAATAACGAAGTGTTTAATTACAAAAATATGTACGTCATTGATGGGGCTATGATTTCGGCCAATCCGGGCGTAAATCCATCACTTTCTATCACGGCCATTGCCGAACATGCTTTGATGCAGATTGCAAAGAAGTCAGTATAAGAATTTTATAAAATTATTCAGACTTATTTTCGTAATTTTGTTGAGAAACAATTTATAAATTAAAAGAAGACCTCCTCTCTTGTTGGTGCTTTTTTGATAAAAAGTAATTATCAATGAAACTGACCTTTCTAGTGCTGTTTTTTAGCATAACTCTCTATTCTCAAAACAATCTTGATGTCAAATTTTATTACGAAAAAGTCCCCAACGGTTTTGAAATTATGGTTGATAATAATGAATATTGTGAGGTAACGGTGGTTTTAAAGTTGCATCATGAAAATGTAACAGTTTCGACAAAAAATAAAAACACTTTTTTAATTCCGGCCAGACAGAAGCACAAAAAACTATCTGAGTTAACGGCTATAAAATGGGGCCGATATGGTTTTGACTTTACACACAGAGAGTATCGGGGTAATATTAAGAGAACAAGCTATTCTAAGTTTTACCCCTATTCGTTACCTTTTTTAAAAGGACAATCTTATATGGTCAGTCAGGGGTATGACGGCCCAACAACACATAAAGGTAAAAATGCCATCGATTTTAAAATGCCCGTTGGCACACCTGTAGCGGCTATTAGAAGCGGAACGGTTGTTAAAGTTGTAGATGAATTTGATAAACATGGCGAAACAGCCGATTTTGACCGGTTCTCTAATTACATAATTATTATACACGCCGATGGTACCTTAGCACGTTATACACATTTAAAAAATAAAAGTGCCATTGTTAAAGCCGGAGATAAAATTATGAGAGGAAAAGTCATTGCGTTAAGTGGTGAAACAGGTTGGACAACAGAACCACATCTACATATAGAGGTGTATAAACCGAGGCCTTTAGGCAAACAATATATAAAGACAGAATTTAAAGTAGGAACAGGTCGTTCGCCTGTATTATTAAAGGAAAATAAAACCTATAGCAGAAACTATTAATGAAGAAATCAGCACTCATTTTTTTATTATTTACAGTGTCTTTGTCACAGGCCAAGCCCAAGGTGAAACTGTATTACGAATCGGTTAAAAACGGTTACGAGCTCTTTGTTGATAACGATGAATTTTGCGAAGTGAGTGTCGTTTTAAGGCTTAATTTAGACAATTTAAAGGCATCTACACACAGACAAAAAAATTTTGTTGTACCGGCACAAAAGAAACATTATAAATTAATGACCTTAACAGCTATCCGTCAAGGGGCTTACAGATTTAGTTTTAACTACAATGTATATCGTGGTAATGTGACAAAGGTAACTTACGATATGAATTTTCCGTATTATTTGCCTTTTAAAAAAGGGCAGTCTTACAGTATCGGTCAAGGGTATGACGGCACTTATACGCATCAAAAAATTAAGGCGCTTGATTTTACTATGCCAATTGGCACCGCGGTAACGGCCATTAGAGATGGAAGAGTTATATTGGTAGAAGATACTTATAACAAACATGGAGAGACAGCCGATTTTGCCCGTTATGCCAACTATATTCTTATTCAGCATCCCGATGGAACCTTTGCCCGTTATGTGCATTTAAAACAAAACAGTGCGAGGATAAAACCCGGTGATGTTGTTACAATCGGTCAAGAAATAGCTTTAAGTGGTAATACCGGATGGACATCAGGTGCACATTTGCATATAGAAGTCTATTTGCCAAAAGCCAAAAAACCCCAAACAATTGTAACTAAATTTAGAATAGATAAGGGGGGATTAGCCGAAGTTTTAAAAGAAAAACAGACTTATAAAAGAGATTATTGACCATTAAAAAATCCGCCCAAACCAAGTCAAGCGGATTTTAAAATTAGAAAGGTTAACTTAGTTAGTTTTCTTTCTACTTAATTTCTTTGATCTCTTTAAAAGGAGAGAGTTTTAAGCCCTCCATTTTAGTGCGATAAGCCGTCCAATCGGTTTTAAAGAAATCGTTTATTTTATCTACTACAGTTTTAATTTTGACTTTAGCATTATTTAAAAGCGTGCGCTCTGTACGTCCGGGTTCCGTTTGCAGGGAACTGATATAACGGTTGGCTACATATAAGTAAGAGATGGTGCTGGGGTCTTTTGTAGCTGTAATACCTTGACGTTTATCTTCTTTACCAAACATAGCGTCTAACAATCCGTTTAAAGATTTTAGAATCGTGTCTTGTGTTTTAAGCAAGGCTTTGTATTTCTTACCTTTTTTAGCTTTTAACTCTTTTTTAAAACCGGTTACAATTTTTTTAGATTCTAAAACCTGTTTAATGGCGCGGTAGGCCAAATCGGTTTCTTTTTCAACCTGTTTTTGCATAGCCCGTTTGGCTTTTAAAACAGCCATAGGTATGTCTTTTCGGAGATCGTATTTTACGGTAAGCATAGTTGAATCTTTGGCTTTTCCGTAGTTCATAACAACTTTGTAAGTACCCGGTAACACGGTAATACCGCTAGGTTCTTTTTTAGATTTATGTAATTTTCTTGAGGGACGGTTGACACCTTTTTCTTTGAGACCCCAATACATACGGTGTATTCCGTTTTCTTTGGGAACTTTTTGTTTAAGTGTTCTTATTAAGGTATTGCTATCGTTGTAAATATTGACAATAATATTTTTAGGCACTTTAACCGTACTGTCTTTTTTAGATTTTTTGATACGTTTTAAGCTGTAGCTCAACATAGCGCCGTATTTTTTATTTTCGCCGTTAAAAATGGCATTGGCGCCAAAGCGCGTGCCACTGGGTTGCTGAATTTCCGGAATATAAGCTGTAGGAGCACTGAAAACTTTTAGGGCTTTTTTGAGGACTTTACTACCTTTTCTGGCCAATTCGCGGAGAGGTTTAATATCATCCATAATCCACATAGCACGACCAAAAGTAGCGATGGCTAAATCATCTTCACGTTCTTGAATAGCCAAATCCATCGTAGGTACAGTAGGATAATGATTGGTCCATTTGGTCCAATTTTTGCCTTCGTCAATGCTTACATACAAGCCGTGTTCGGTGCCTAAAAAGATAAGGCGTTTTTCTTTAGGGTCTTGTATAAGTGCAAGCGTATAACCAAAAGTTTCGTCTTTATCGGCCAGTAAATTTTCCCAAGTTTTTCCGTAATTACGGGTTCTAAAAAGATAGGGTTTAAAATCGAAACTGCGATAATGATTGGCCACTACATAAGCCTCGCCCGGCACAGAAGCCGATACTTTAATTTGGGCTATCCAACTGTTCTTGGGTAGTCCTTTAATATTTTTTGTAAGGTTTTTCCAACTTTCGCCGCCATTTTTTGTCAATTGTACATTGCCGTCGTCAGTACCTACCCAAATAACACCTTTTTCGAGAGTGCTGGGTGTGATGGCAATAATGGTGCAATAATTTTCGGCACCGGTGGCGTCCATAGTCAAGCCGCCACTTTCGTATTGTTTTTGTTTGTCGGGGTCGTTTGTTGTTAAATCGGGTGACATGACATCCCATTCGAATCCTTTATTGGTAGATTTATGTACAAACTGACTGCCAAAATACAAGGTGTTGCTATCAAAAGGATCCATCGCAATAGCGGCATTCCAATTAAAGCGCAATTTCACGTCGGGGTTGGGGTGGGTGGGTCGTATGCCAACGGTTTTACCCGTAAGACGGTCGTAACGACCCACATAGCCTTGTTGTGACATGCCATAGCCGTAACGCGAATTTTTAGGGTCGGGAATTACGTCAAAACCATCGCCAAACATGAGTTCTTGCCAATAGGCATTACGTATGCCTTGTGCTTTTAAAACATATGCCGGACCAATCCAAGAGCCGTTGTCTTGCATACCGCCATATACGTGATATGGAAAATCGTTATCTACATTTATGTGATAGAATTGCCCAACAGGAATATTTTCGGCAAAGCGCCATGTTTTACCACGGTCGCGTGTAATGTTAAGTCCGCCATCATTACCGTCAATCATAAAATTGGGGTTTGTCGGGCTGATGTACCAGGCATGGTGATCGGGATGTACCCCTACACTGGTATTGTAGGCCGGCATAAGCGGTTTAAAACTTTTACCCCCGTCATTGCTTACATTTACATAAGTAAAGACGGTGTAAAGGCGGTTTTCGTTACTCGGATCGACAAAAATATGTGAGTAGTAAAAAGGACGGTTGCCAATGCCGCCGGCACCACGTCCACTCGATTTGTCGTTAACCATATGCCATTTAAATCCGCCATCATCTGAACGGTACAGGGCATTTTTCTTAGCTTCAACTAAGGCATATACCACTTTTGGATTACTGGCCGCAATAGCCACACCCATACGTCCTAAATTACCTTTGGGTAAGCCGTCTTTTGACGTGACTTTTTTCCAATTATCACCCCCGTCATAAGTTATGTACAAACCCGATCCGGGACCTCCCGAAGTAAAGAAATAAGGCTTGCGTTGGTGTTCCCACATAGTGGCAATTAATTTGTTGGGATTATGAGGGTCCATCACCAAATCGGCGGCTCCTGTTTTATCGTTTACATACAGAATTTTACGCCAGGTTTTACCACCATCGGTGGTTTTATAAACGCCCCGTTGCGGATGCGCCCCCCAAGGCGAGCCAATAGCGCCCACATAAACCGTATTAGGATTTTGCGGATCTATAACTATACGCTGAATATTGCGTGTTTTTTGAAGTCCCATCAGTTGCCAAGTTTTACCGGCATCAAGACTTTTATAAAGGCCAAAACCGCCATTGAGGCTGTTGCGTGGATTCCCTTCGCCGGTACCTACCCAAACCACATCGGGATTGCTTTGCTGAATGGCAATGGCTCCAATTGACGCAGTGGCTTCATTTTCAAAAATAGGTTTCCAGTCTGTGCCGCCACTTTCAGATTTCCACACACCGCCCGAAGCAGCACCGGCATAAATAATATTAGGGTTGTTGTTTACGGCTTCAACGGCTGTTATACGTCCACTCATTCCGGCCGGACCAATGGCACGTGGTTTAATACCTTTTAAAAGGTTCATATCGAGTTCTTGAGCAGAGATTGCTGAACTTATCAGTAAAAAGAGAAGAATTAATTTTTTCATAAAAAGGAGGTTAGAATTACCGTTTAAAGATAAAGGTATTGATTTATAAAAAAATGTTAAAATTTTCTTAATGGATTGATGATGTTTTGTTTGAGATTCTTTCTCGGATGTCACGGGGTTAGAATGATAAATTAATATCATTCAGGGCTTCACTTAGAGTGAAACCCTGAATAAATTTTATTGTTGATACGATGACTCGTAGTCATCGTATCAATCCAAGTAAAAAATCTTGCTCTCGGAATTTTGGAATGTATAGAGAATATGGGTGATAATAATTTGCTATTTTAATACATTTATGCCTTCGACGTGACCACTCAAAATGAACCTAATTAAGTGCTACTTCTTCCTAAAATAAATAACAATAGGCACACCGTTAAAGTCAAAAATTTCACGCATTCTATTCTCAACATAGCGCTTAT
>CAZMBM010000086.1:0-9108 GCA_964564475.1 uncultured Flavobacteriaceae bacterium
TTATTTTAAAAGGTGCCTGTAATGGGTGCCCCTCTTCTACAGTAACTTTAAAAAACGGTATAGAAGACACACTTAAAAGCTTGTTGCCAAATAAAATAGAAAGAGTAGAAGCTTTATAAAATACAATAATGCAAAGTAAATCCAATTTATTTTTGATTGTAGGTATGCTTGCTTTAACAAGTATCTTCTCACAACAAAATAAATTGGATGAATTTAAACCTCCTGTACAATTTGGTGGTAGAATATTATTCGATTTTGGATTTAACTCTCAAAATAACATCCGTACGGCCGGAAGTGAATTTAGACAACTACGAGCGTTTGTAACAGGTAAAGTAGCTCCAAACATTGCTTATAAATTACAATCAGATTTCAGTAATGGGAATGCCATTTTAAAAGATGTTTATATCAAGTTATTAAATATCCCAAAAATTGGCGGAACACTTACAATAGGAAATTTTAAAGTACCTACAAGCCTATCAATGCTCACCAGCGGTAAATATATAACATTTGCTGAACGTCCTACATTGGTAAGCTATCACCAACCATGGGAAACGGGTTTAATGTACAGAAATGATTTATTTAATAATAGATTGAGTTTACAACTGGCTTATAATACCAATAGTAATGCAACAAATGGTTTAGATAAGAATCTTAACGAGGGTCAGAATATAACAGTTCGTATAACAGGTTTAGCCATAGATAATAAAGACAAAAACAAACTGCTCCATTTAGGAGGTAGGTTTTCTAACAGAGTTCCCTCTAAAGACGAATTGGGCATTAGGTCTTATACCATTGGTATAAGGCCTGAAAGCCATTTGGCTTCTAAAGTCGTTTCAAATACTTTTACAGATGTAGATCATATTAACATCTCTAGTTTAGAGTTGGCCTATAATTCGGGTTCTTTTTCATTTCAAAGTGAATATGCTTCTGCCGAAATAAATACAACTTTATACAAAATTAGTGTTCCCAGTTATTACGCCTACATCAGTTATTTTTTAACAAAAGAGCATCGGCCATATAAATCATCCTATAAAGGATTTTCGCGTGTAAAGCCACTCCATAATTTCGATTATAACAAAGGTTGGGGTGCTTTTGAAATAGCTGTCAGGGTTTCATCTTTCGATTTATCTGATGCCGATCAAGGGAAATTAAACGATGTGACTCTTGGCTTAAATTGGTATCTAAATACCTATACACGTTTTATGTACAATTATGTAAATGGCAAGAACGCTTTTTTAGAATCAAATAATAACGCCCATTTAATAAGGTTTCAAGTAGATTTTTAATCTGCTTTTGTATTCCGCTTCGACGGATGAGAAGGCTTGGCTAAACTTGTCTGCCGGACTTTAGATCAGTAAACTAATAAAAACCTTATTAAATTATCCGTTTTCTTGGTAGAGCACAACTTGTTGTTTATACTAATCCTACGATTAGAAATAAAAAGATTGTGAGGTACCTCAAGAGGTAAAAACGATAAAATTGACGTTGCTAAAATAGCCTTATATGGGTATCGATTAGAAGAGGAATTGCACATTTGAAAATACAAGACAAAGTCATATTTATATTTTAAGGAATGGCAACTTATAAAAATCTTTTGATGCCAGAAGCCTTCACACGTTTGTAAAAAGAAAGCAAGAATAAGACCGTACGACCCCAGAGGGGTCGCAGAAAAGGGGGCTTACCGTTTTGACAAATCCAATAGCTTAAACTTACAATTCCTTTTTAAATTAGGTATATTTGTTGAGATATAACAAGTTGGGTGTGATTTAAAAACGGAGGAATTAATTTTTATGAAGATAAATATGTTTTAGACAATTTAAATAATTACAAAAAAATACTTATGTAGAAAACAAAACCCCTATAAAATGCACCTCTTAAAACGTAATTTTAACCCTATCAGCATCCAAACAAACTACAAAAACGTAGCGTGGTTTTACGATGTTTGGAGTGCCTTAACCGAGAGTAAAGCCGCCAAACAAGTACTGGATTTGGCCGACATAAAAGAAGGGATGACTGTTTTAGAAGTGGCTTGCGGTACCGGTATTGTTTTTGAACGCATCGTAAAACAAAATTTAACAGGTAAAAATATAGGTATCGATTTATCGCCCCATATGTTGGCTAAAGCTAAAAAACGTTTACAAAAAATAAACAATGGGAATTTTGAAATCAAAGAAGGCAATGTCTTAAACCTCAATTTTAAAGACCAAACTTTTGACTTGGTCATTAATAATTTTATGATTGACCTTATGCCGGCCGAGACTTTTAACAGTATTGCCCTAACTTTTTACAGGCTTTTAAAACCCGGTGGGCGTTTGGTGATTTCAAATTTTTCTTTCGGTACAAAAAAAGTGCATAAATTTTGGTTTTGGGTGGCTAAATATTTTCCGAGTCTCTTAACAGGTTGCCGCCCTGTTTCTTTTAAAAAACATTTGGTTTCGGCAGGGTTTGTTGTCGAAAAAGATATAGAAATCAGTCAGAATACTTTTCCGGCGCAGGTTATAAGTGCTACAAAAAAGTAATATGTTTACAATTTAAAAAAAATAATATTATTATGACAAAATACCTTGTCCTTGTGAGTCTTTTAATCCTCTCTTTCCAGAATCTAAAAAAAGAGACTAAAACCTATGAAATTGGTCAAATTAAAACACCTCAAGGCGACATGCTCTTTTGGCTGTACAACGAAACACCCAACCATAAAGCCAGTTTTATAAAATTGGCCAAAGCGCATTATTGGGATGATTTTACTTTTAACCGCGTTATCAATAATTTTGTCATTCAAGGGGGTTGTCCCGATACCCCTGCCGGTTTTAGCGATTCGCCTTATCTTATAAAACCCGAGTTCAATAAAAAGATACGTCATATTTATGGGGCTGTAGGTGCCGGGCGTGATGACAATCCGGAAAAATTGTCAGCCGGTTGCCAGTTTTATATCGTTCAGAATAAAAACGGCCTCAAACGATTGGACGATAATTACGTCATATTCGGACAGGTTTTTAAAGGTTTTGACGTGTTAGAAACCATTGCCCATGTTAAAACCGATTCTTTAGACACACCCTTAAAAGCTGTTCCATTAAACGTAAGAGTGCTTAAATTATCCGCAAAAGAAATTGAAAAATTAGGAGGCGCGTCTTTTTTACCAATTAAAAATTAGACTATTCTTCAATGAGCATACTAATGTCGAGAGCCGTAACCGAATGTGTTAAGGCTCCTACCGAAATAAAATCAACACCTGTTTTAGCCACTTCGGCAATGCGGTTTAATGTCATATTTCCGGAGGCTTCTACTTTTATTTGTCCATCAATTAAATTAACAGCTTCTCTCATTAGATTAAGTGACATATTATCAAGCATAATTACATCAATGCGATTGTTTAAAGCTTCTTTAACTTCAGCTAAATTTTTAGTTTCAACTTCAATTTTTATATCGGGACTGACTTTTTTTCTTACTTGAAGCACTGCTTTGGTTATACTTCCTGCAACTTCAATATGATTTTCTTTTAGCATCACCATATCATATAAACCCATCCTATGATTTGTTCCACCGCCCATTTTAACGGCGTATTTATCAAGTATTCTAAATCCCGGCAAGGTTTTACGTGTGTCTAATATTTGTGTTTTTGTATTTTTTGTTTGTGCTACATAAAGTGAAGTTTCGGTAGCAATACCGCTTAAGCGTTGTATGAAATTTAACACAATGCGTTCAGCTTCTAACAATGATTTATAGTGTCCTGTAATTTTAGCCAATTTGGTTTTAGATTTTACAAAATTGCCTTCATTTACCAAAGATTCAAATTGAATTGTAGTATCTATCTTATTAAAAATAAGTGAAGCCAAAGGCAATCCGGCAATCACACCATCGGCTTTAGCAATCAAAAAAGCCGTTCGGTTTTTACTATGTGCCAAAATAGCCTCAGAAGTAATATCGCCTGTGTAAACATCTTCGGCAATAGCCAAATCAATTAAAGTATTTACAGCTTTGGTTTTAAGTAAGTCTTTCATTAAAAATTTACATCTAAATTGTTATAATTTATAAAACCCCCCTTTATTACTTTTTCGTTTTTTAGATTGTGAAACAATAATATGTGCTACTGTGAGCATATTTCGTAATTCAATTAATTGAGGCGATATTTTAGTCTTCTTATATAATTCTTCTGTTTCTTTATACAAAATATCCAAACGTGACTTTGCTCTTTCTAAACGTTCATCTGTTCTAATAATACCCACGTAATCATTCATCAAGCTTTTTAATTCTTTTTGATTATGTGTTATTAATATCAGTTCTTTAGGATTTGAAGTCCCTTCTTCGTTCCAATTTGGAATTTGTTTTGGAAGTTCAATACTTTCTATATCTTCAATAGATTTTTTATAGGCACGATGTGCAAAAACCAAAGCCTCTAATAACGAATTTGAGGCCAATCTGTTTGCCCCGTGTAAACCGGTGTTAGAACATTCGCCACAGGCATAAAGATTTTCAACAGTGGTTTGACCAAATAAGTTTACATTTATACCGCCACATAAATAATGTGCCGCAGGCACAACGGGAATCATATCTTTTTCTATAAATATACCGAGGTCGTTTACTTTTTGAAGAATATTTGGAAAGTGCTTTTTAAAATCGTCTTTATTTAAATGACGGCAATCTAAATAAACAAAATCATCGCCACTCTTTTTCAATTCGCTATCAATAGCTCTTGACACAATATCGCGTGAGGCCAACTCGTGACGTTCATCGTATAAATGCATAAATAATTCACCCGATTTATTGCGTAATAAAGCCCCAAAACCCCTTACAGCTTCAGAAATTAAAAACGAAGGATTCATTTCCGGATGATACATGGCGGTGGGATGGAATTGGATAAATTCCATATTTTCTACAGTCGCTTTGGCACGATAAGCCATCGCCACACCATCGCCTGTGGCAATAACGGGATTTGTTGTATTTTGATAAACTTGCCCTACACCTCCTGTAGCCAACATTGTTATTTTGGCCGAAAATATTTCAATTTGTTTTGTTTGTGGATTAAAAATATAAGCCCCAAAACAGTGGTTTTTAGACGATGTGTTTTCTGAGCCCAAATGATGTTCAGTAATTAATTCTACTGCAAAATGCTGTGAAAAAAGAGATACATTTGGTGATGAATGAATCTTAACCAATAAGCGTTTTTCTATTTCGGCGCCCGTAATATCTTTATGATGCACAACTCTGTGTTTAGAATGACCTCCTTCTAAACCGAAATCGAAATTACCCGATTTATTTTTATCAAAATCTACACCCCATTGCACCAATTCGTCAAAACGTTGGGGCCCTTCTGTAATAACGGCTTTAACGGTATCTAAATTACACAAGCCATCTCCGGCCTTTAAAGTATCTTGAATATGACTTTCGTAAGAGTCTTTTATTTGATCTAATACAACGGCTATACCCCCTTGAGCGTATTTTGTATTCGATTCGTTCTCGTCAGATTTAGTAACAATGGCAATTTTTGACTCCGGTAATTTTTGAGCTATTTTTAAAGCATAAGTCAAACCTGCAATACCCGATCCAATAACAAGAAAATCGTATTTAAACATAACTCTTTAGTTTGATAAAGCTAACATCCTCTTTATAGGTTTTATCGCTTTTTCAATCACATTATTAGGAACATGGATTTCTGGTGATTCGTTTTTTAGACATAAATACAATTTTTCTAAGGTATTCATTTTCATATAGCCACACTCACTACAAGCACATGAATTATTTTCTGCTATCGGCGCCGGAATCAATATTTTTTGAGGTACTTCTCTTTGCATTTGATGCAGAATTCCGGCTTCTGTTGCTATAATATACTCTGAAGCTGTATCTGTTTTAACAAAATTAATTAATCCGGATGTTGAACCAATATAAGACGCTACTTTTAAAATCTGTGGACTTGATTCAGGATGGGCAATAAATTTAGCATTGGGATATTCTTTATGTAAATCTAAAATTTTATCGATATTAAAAGCTTCATGAACCATACATGTGCCATGCC
Organism: uncultured Flavobacteriaceae bacterium; assembly: GCA_964564475.1. Taxonomy (GTDB): domain Bacteria; phylum Bacteroidota; class Bacteroidia; order Flavobacteriales; family Flavobacteriaceae; genus CG1-02-35-72. The sequence goes on from CAZMBM010000086.1 coordinate 6,011, forward strand.
ATAACAACAAATCGCGTCCTGTTTTCTGAATTATATATTGTCCTAAATTTTTATCCGGTGCAAAAATTATAGGTTGGTTTTTGGGAACCGCGTTTACAATTTTTTCTGCATTAGACGAAGTACAGACAATATCGCTTAAAGCCTTAATTTCTGCCGAACAATTTATATAGGTAATGACAATATGATCCGGATGGGCTTCTACAAATTTTTTAAAATCCATTGGTTCACAAGATTCTGCTAAAGAACAAGAAGCTTTTAAATCCGGAAGCAATACTTTTTTTTCCGGGTTTATAATTTTAGCTGTTTCGGCCATAAAGTGTACTCCTGCAAAAACAATGACCTCAGCTTCCGTTTCGGCTGCTTGCTGTGATAATTTTAAACTATCTCCTACAAAATCGGCAATATCTTGAATGGCCGGTTCTTGATAAAAATGCGCAAGAATAACGGCATTTTTTTCTTTTTTAAGACGCTTTATTTCAGAGCATAATGCAGCTTCTGTAAAATTTAATCGTTCCTTTGTGTCGGTTGCCTTTATAATCTGCATGATGGCTTAAAATTTAAATATTTTAAAGACACAAAAGTATAAAAATAATACCCCTAAAAGCTTATTTTTTTCTATAATAAATAAAGAAATTAATGCTAAATATTTAAATCCAATACCCTAACTAGAAAACAATAAAAAGTCTTAGATATAAATTAACTTTCCATCTTTTTATACACACTAAACAACAACACTCCAGCCACGACCATCAATCCCGCCATAACATACCAAGTGGTGTTAAAACCGTATTTATCGGTAATATGTAATCCAATATTGGGGCCTAGTATATGAGCAAAACTAAACGACATACTGTACAAAGCCATATAAGCCCCTTGTTTACCGCGCTTTGAACGGTTCATAGCGTAGCTGTTAGAAAACGGAAAGGCCAACATTTCGCCTAACGTCATAAAGAGCATACCTAAAATAGCCACGCCTACCCAATTTGCCGTGTTGAGCACTAAAAAACTCAAACCCAACAAGGCCATTCCTTGTAACATCACATTTATGGCTTTACTTTTTTTGCGTTCGTATAAACCCACTAAAGGCATTTCAAAAAGGAAAATTAACAGACCATTCATAGCCATAAGCCACCCTATGTGTTGTTCGTCCAGACCTAGAACTGTGTTGTAAAACAGCGGAATAGTAGCAAAATACTGTAAAAAAGTAAAACCTATTAAAAACATACTGCCTATAAAAATAAGATAGGGCCAATCGTTATAGGGTAGTTTGGTAGCTTTGGTTTTATTGTCATCGACCTCTTTTTGCGTTGTTTTTTTGGGACGCAACAAACGTATCATCAAAACAGCCGCAACAATACAAGTTAAACCGTCAACCCAAAACAATCCGGCATAACTTACATGAGCAATTAAAAAACCGCCAATGGCCGGGCCCACCGAAAAGCCGAGATTTATAGCCAGTCTGATTAAGGTAATAGAACGTGTTTGGTTTTCGGGTTTGCTATAAGCGGTTACCGCCACATAAATAGCCGGGCGGAAACCATCGGCGACAAGCGTGAACATAAAAACACCCCCGCATAAGAGCCAAAAACTATTTAAAAACTGAAGACTTACAAGTACCAGACCTGCCGCAAACAAACTAATCACCATCACTTTATAATAACCAATAATATCGGTTAACCTACCCCCTAACCACACGCCCAGAACAGAACCCAAGCCATAAAAAGTCATAATCCAACCTACCTGCCCCATAGTATAACCCATATATTTGGTAAGGTATAACGACAAAAAAAGGATGACCATAGCCCCTGCCCTATTAACCAAGGTTATCAAGGCCAGATACCAAACTTCTCTGGAAAGGCCTTTATAAGGTTGTATCAATTTTTTAAGCATAGCGCAAATGTAAGTTTATTGCACTTTTTATAAAGGTTTTTAAAATCAAATTTATTTATAGTTCTATAAGAATTGGTATCTTTAACCAATTTTAAAATATAATCATATGAAACGTTTATCTCTTTTTGGAATGCTGTTTTTAATATTGTTAAGTTGCTCTAAATCAAATAAAAAACAATCTTACGAAGACAGTATAAGAGAGTTTCAATACCGGTTAAATGTAGAGTATTCCGATAAAAAAACATCGCCTTTGACAGATGAAGACTTTAAAACTTTTAAATCACTCGATTTTTTCCCTATAGATTCAACCTATAAAGTAACAGCAACTTTAACTTATGTTACCGATGCCCCTGTTTTTAAAATGCAAACCACTACCGACCGATTACCTCTGTATAAAACCTATGCCATCGCGCATTTTAATTTAAAGGGCAAAGCATTTGAAATACCTATTTACCAGAGCCAAGAACTTATGATAGATCCACAATATGTCGATTATCTGTTTTTGCCTTTTAAGGATTTAACCAATGGAAAAGGGAGTTATATTGGTGGCCGTTTTTTAGATTTAAAATTACCGCCTAAAGACGCCAAAACTATGGTAATTGATTTTAACAAAGCCTACAACCCGTATTGTACTTATAATGTTAAATATTCATGTCCCATTCCGCCCGATGCCAATGTGTTAGATATAGAAATTCCGGCAGGGGTAAAAGCGTATAAAAAGCATTAAGTATTAGTCAGGGTTTCACTTTGAGTGAAACCCTGACTTTATTTATTTGATTTTATCCTATTTAGGCAGTACCCCAATAATTAAAACTGGCAGGTTTCCATCCGGGGATATACATACTGTCTAATTGCTTTATTTTAAAGCCATTTTCTTTAATGAGTAAAGGAATATCTTTATTTAAATGACAACCGCCACCTACACGTTTCCATAACGGGTTTAATCTGTTTTGCCATTTCTGGATAACTGCGTCTGGCGCTTTACCATGTTCACAAAACAACAATTTACCGTTAGGTTTAAGGACACGTCGTATTTCTTGAAGTGCTTTTTGTGTATCCGGAATAGTACACAATGAATAGGTTATAACTACCGTATCAAAGCTGTTATTATCAGCCGGAATGTCTTCGGCATAAGCTTTAATAAATTCGAAATCGAAGGCTAATTGTTGAATATCAATTTTGTTTTGCTGCCATGTTTCTACCGATGG
>CAZMBM010000087.1:0-8903 GCA_964564475.1 uncultured Flavobacteriaceae bacterium
TGTGAAATTGTAACAGCAGATAAAACGCTTCTTAGATTAGACCGCCTTATTATAAGTGATAATAAGGCTACTATTATAGATTATAAAACAGGGGCAGCACATCCTAAACACCACACGCAAATAAACAATTATGCCATAGCTGTAGGTGAAATGTCTTATACGATTTCTGCTAAAATTTTGGTGTACTTGCAAGACCCTATTGTGGTGTTTTTTGTGTAATACTTCTCGATACTTTTCAAAATTAAAATTTTGAAAAACGCGAAGTGACGTAAAGGTGAAAATGTAGAAGCGTTATATGAATAATAATTATGCCTCAGTTTGAGTGTCCTAAACTTGTTTTAGGACGTATCGAAAATAAGATAGTTCAGTCTGTAAACTTAGGCTTTCAATTGTTCGTTATAACCTGATATCAAGCTAAGTTTTAATCTATTTCAAATAAAGATTCACTTAAAAATTAGCACCATTTAAATGCACAATGAGTTATATTTGTAAAAATAAAAAATATGAATACAATAGATATCATTATTAGCGTCTTACTTTTATTTGGTTTGGCGCGTGGTATTATGAAAGGCCTTATTGTAGAAGTGGCTTCACTTGTGGCTTTGGTAGGCGGTATTTATGGCGCGATGAATTTTTCGTTTTACGCTTCAGCTATTTTAAAAACCTATGTCAGTTGGAACGAAAAGTACATTCAGATAACCGCTTTTGCCATTACTTTTTTAATCATCATTATTTTGGTTTCGCTATTGGGAAAATTCTTAACCAAAATAGCCGAAACCATTGCTTTGGGTTTGCTCAATAAAATTTTTGGGGCTCTTTTTGGGGCTTTAAAAATCGCTTTGATTTTAAGTATTGTCCTTATGTTTTTTAACAAAATTAACAGCACGCTGCCCTTTGTAAAAAAAGAAACCATCGATAATTCTATACTTTATAAACCCGTAAGCGGTTTGGCGCCGCTGGTGTTTCCGTTTTTTTTGGAGGCAAAGACTGATAAGAATAATTATAAATAACTACTTTTACGCTTTAAACACAAAACTATGTCTATAGCTAAAAAACAATACAAACGCATTACCATTAAATCGTTAATGGAAATGAAGGCCAATAACGAGAAAATAGCCATGCTAACATCATACGATTATACGATGGCTAAAATAGTTGACAATTCGGGTATCGATATTATTTTGGTGGGCGATTCGGCTTCTAACGTAATGGCAGGTCACGAAACGACTTTACCCATTACACTTGACCAAATGATATACCACGCTTCGTCTGTGGTACGCGCTATTAAACATTGTTTGGTGGTGGTAGATTTGCCCTTCGGCACCTATCAAGGCAACTCTAAAAGTGCCCTTGATGCTTCTATCCGTATTATGAAAGAAGCCGGTGCCCATGCTGTAAAATTAGAAGGTGGGGGCGAAATTAGCGAATCTATAACACGTATTTTATCAGCCGGTATCCCCGTAATGGGACATTTGGGTCTCACACCACAATCTATTTACAAATTTGGCACTTATACCGTTCGTGCCAAACAGGAAGCCGAAGCCCAAAAATTAAAAGAAGATGCCCTTTTGCTCGAAAAATTGGGCTGTTTTGCTATTGTCATAGAAAAAGTCCCTGCTAAATTGGCCAAAGAGGTGGCCGAAAGCCTGCACATTCCTATAATTGGTATTGGCGCCGGCAATGGTGTTGACGGACAGGTTTTGGTTACCCACGACATGTTGGGTATGACACAGGAATTCAGTCCGCGGTTTTTAAGACGCTATGCTAATTTGTTTGACGTGATGAACAACGCTTTTAAACAATATATTACCGATGTAAAAGCGGTTGATTTTCCGAGTGACAAAGAGCAGTATTAGAAATTAAAGCCGTTTAAAAAATACTATCGTTTTTATTATTGGAATTCTATAAAAAATTTACGGTAATAATATATTCTTTTGAGAAAATTATTGTGTTTTTACCTTTAACCAAATTTTAACAAGACATAATATTTTAAGTAGTATTTTTGTTCTGCTAAAAATAGATAGGTATTTAAAAAAGTAATTATATGGACAATCAAAACACACAGATTGATGTTAAAGCTATTAACGAAAAAATAGAAAGAGAAAGTGCCTTTGTAGAACTCTTAACTTTAGAGATGAATAAAGTTATTGTAGGGCAAAAACACATGTTAGAACGTTTGTTAATCGGCTTATTGGGCAACGGTCATATTTTACTTGAAGGCGTTCCCGGTTTGGCAAAAACACTGGCTATTAACACGCTGTCTAAAGCTGTTGACGGCATGTTTAGTCGTATTCAATTCACTCCGGATTTACTTCCCGCAGATGTCACGGGAACTATGATTTACAATATTAAAGACAACAAATTCTCGATAAAAAAAGGGCCTATTTTTGCCAATTTTATTTTGGCTGATGAAATTAACCGTGCCCCAGCCAAAGTACAATCGGCCTTATTGGAAGCTATGCAAGAACGTCAAATAACCATTGGCGATACCACTTTTAAATTAGAAGAGCCTTTTTTGGTTATGGCCACACAAAATCCTGTTGAACAAGAAGGAACCTATCCCTTACCCGAAGCACAAGTTGACCGTTTTATGCTAAAAACTGTTATAGATTATCCGTCTATTAATGAAGAACAACTCATTATGCAACAAAATATGAATCGTAATTATGCACAGGTAAATTCTATTATATCAATCGATCAAATTTTGAGAGCCCGAAAATCGGTTCAAGAGGTGTATATGGATGAAAAAATAGAAAAATACATCCTCGACATTATTTTTGCCACACGCTACCCTGAAAAATACGGCTTGGCAGAGCTCAAACCTCTTATAAATTTTGGCGCCTCACCCAGAGGAAGTATAAATTTAGCCATCGCAACCAAGTGTTATACCTTTATAAAACGTCGTGGTTACGTCATTCCCGAAGATGTGCGCGCCATAGCTCTTGACGTTCTACGCCATAGAATAGGTATTACCTATGAGGCTGAAGCCGAAAATATTACTCCGGAAGATATCGTACATAAAATCATCAATCAAATAGAAGTCCCTTAGGATTTTAGTAATTATATTATTAACGCCCTACTAAAATTGCTTATTAAAATAATTGAGCAAAACCTCTATGGAAACTAAAGAAATACTTAAAAAAGTTCGAAAAATAGAAATTAAGACACGGCGTTTGTCCGATCATATTTTTTCGGGCGAGTATCACAGTTCTTTTAAGGGGCGCGGCATGACCTTTAGTGAAGTCCGTCAATACAGCTACGGCGATGATATCCGGTCTATAGATTGGAATGTTACTGCCCGTTACAACGAACCATTTATAAAAGTATTTGAAGAAGAGCGCGAACTCACCATGATGCTTATGGTTGACGTGAGTAAGTCTGAATTTTTTGGCACGTCAAAGCAGTTTAAAAGAGATGTTATTACCGAAATAGCTGCTACTTTAGCCTTTTCGGCGACTCAAAATAACGACAAAGTAGGTTTACTTTTATTTTCTGATGAAATAGAACTCTTTATTCCGCCCAAAAAAGGACGTTCGCACGTTCTCAGAATCATACGAGAACTTGTAGAATTCCACCCCAAAAGTATCAAGACAAATATTGCCGAAGCATTAAAATTTTTGAGCAATGTTATCAAAAAGAGGGCCATTCTTTTTGTCCTATCCGATTTTATTGACGATAATTACGAACAAACCCTTAAAATTATTGGCAATAAACACGATGTTACAGGTATTAGGGTTTTTGACAAACGCGAAGAAGAAATACCCAATATTGGTATAGTGCCTATGCAAGATGCCGAAACAAACGAAATTCTTTTGGTCAATACGGCTTCTAGAAAAGTGAGACATGCCTATAAAAGTAATTATTTAGAACAAAAGAATTATTTTGAAAACGCTTTTAAACGCAGCGGTGCCGGTTATATTCATACCGAAACCAATGAAAGTTACGTCAAAAAATTACTGCTCTACTTTAAACAAAAAGGTGCCAGATGAGGTTTAAAAAACTACATATCGTAATTGTATTATTGTTTTCGCTTTACGGGTTTTCTCAAGAAAAGGCGCCGCTTAAAATACAAATAGATACAACTTCTATCCGCATTGGCGAACAGTTTAATTTAAGCATCTCTACTCCTAAAAGTCAAACAGTTAATTTTCCTGTTTTAAAAGATAAACTGGGGAAAATTGAAGTTTTAGAAAGCACCTTAGACACGCTGCCTAACAGCTATCTAAAAAAATACCTTTTGACCAGTTTTGATAGTGGACGGTGGATTATTCCGCAACAAAAAGTACTGATAGACAATAAAATATTTTTAACAGATTCCATTATTATTAACGTTGCCACAGTAAAAGTAGATACCACAAAACAAAAATTATTCCCTATAAAATCCATTAAAAAAGAGCCCTACGCTTTAATTGACGCCCGTCCGTATTTGTGGTGGGTGATAGCCGCCTTAATTTTGGCAGCCATTGGCCTGTATTTTTTGTTGCGTAAAAAGGTAAAGAAATTGGTAAGAAAACCGGCTGTACCGCCTTTTGTTGTAGCTATGGACAGCCTTAAAGCCCTAGACAAAAAAGAGCTTATAAGGGCAGAGCAGTTAAAACCTTTTTATGTTGAATTAACAGATATTATTCGCCGTTATATAGAAGCAGACTTGGCTATTCCCGCCTTAGAATCTACCACAGACGAACTCCTTACAGCCATCACCGATTTCAATATGGCCAGTAAGTTAAATATTGACAAAGAGACGCTCTCAAAATTAGGCTATTTGCTTAAAGAGGCCGATTTGGTAAAGTTTGCCAAATACAGACCCGATTCGGCACAAGCTAAAGCCGATAGGTTGGTAACCGAATTTATTTTAAACGGCTTAAAGCCAAAAGAAAAAAAGGAGGTAACAAATGAATAACTTTGAATTTGCAAATCCCGGTTTTTTATGGCTTTTAATTATAGTACCCTTAATTGGTTTATGGTTTTTTATGCATCGCAAAAATGACCAAGCAACTCTAAAAACATCAAATATTAAAGCTTTTAAAATTCAAGGGTCCTTACTTACAAAACTCAAACCTCTTTTATCTGTGTTGCGTTTATTAGCTCTTAGCATACTTATTTTGGCACTGGCAAGACCCCGCAATGTAGCTGTTAGCAAAAGGACAAAAACAGTTAGAGGCATAGATATTGTTATGGCCATAGACGTATCGGCCAGCATGTTGGCACGTGACTTAAAACCCAACCGACTTGAAGCCTTAAAAAAAGTAGCCGAACGCTTTGTAAACGAACGCCCTAATGATAGAATTGGTATTGTGGTTTATGCCGGCGAAAGCTTTACACAAACCCCTATTACAAGCGATAAACGTATTGTTATAAACACTATTAGAAATTTACATTGGGGCGAATTGGAAGGAGGAACAGCCATAGGCATGGGATTAGGATCTGCCGTAAACCGACTAAAAGACAGTAAAGCCAAAACAAAGGTTATTATTCTACTTACAGATGGTGTAAACAACTCGGGCTTTGTCGATCCTAGAACAGCCACTGAATTGGCCAAAAATTTAGGCATTAAAGTATATACCATAGGCTTGGGAACCAACGGCATGGCATTATTCCCCGTTGCTAAAGACATCAACGGTAAGCTCAAATTTAACTATGCTAAAGTAGAAATAGACGAAGACTTACTTAAATATATTGCCACTCAAACAGAAGGCAAATACTTTAGAGCGACAAATAATAAAAGCCTATCGGCTATTTATGATGAAATCAACAAACTCGAAAAAACGAAAATAGAAGAGTTTAAGTATTATAATTTTTCAGAAAAATACCGCTTTTTAGTTATCTTGGCAATATTTATCTTACTAATTGAAGGCCTTTTGCGTTTTACAATATTTAGAAGTTTAATTTAGATACGATGTACAGACTAGAAGAACCCACATATTTCTATTTCCTCACAACAATTCTACTAATTGTTACGGTCTTTCTTATTTCGTTATGGCTAAAAAAACGCAGACAAAAAACATATGCCTCTCCCGAATTGTTTAAAAAATTAAGTCCAAATGCGTCATTGTTTAAATCGACCCTAAAACTTATAAGCCTTTGTTTAGCTCTTGCCTTCTTGGCTATTGCTTTGGTAAATCCTAAAATGGGTATCAAGCTAAAAACCATAAAACGCGAAGGTGTTGATGTGGTTTTTGCCATTGATGTTTCTAAAAGCATGTTGGCCGAAGACATTGCGCCAAATCGCTTAGAAAAAGCCAAACAAATAGTTACAAAAATTATAGACAAACTGGGTAGCGACAGAGTAGGTATCATAATTTACGCCGGTAATGCCTATCCGCTTCTCCCCATTACAACCGACTTGGCTGCGGCAAAAATGTTTCTTCAAAATGCAGACCCCAATATGGTGTCATCGCAAGGCACAGCTATTAACGAAGCCATTAACCGCGCCTTAACTTTTTATAACAATAAAGACCAGACCAATAAATTTTTGGTCATTCTATCTGACGGCGAAGACCACGAAAATCAGTCAGAAAGTTTAGCTAAAACAGCGGCCAATCAAGGTATTAAGATATATACAGTAGGTATTGGAACCGAAAAAGGCAAACCAATCCCTATGCGTATAAACGGTATTTTTACGGGATATAAAAAAGACCTTAAAGGCGATGTGGTTATTTCTAAACGCCATGCCGATGTGCTTCAAAAAATAGCCACAGAAGGCAAAGGGGCTTTTATTGATGGTAACATTACAGATAAACCTGTAAAGTTTATAGAAGATATTATTGTTAACGCACAAAAACACAAGTTTGAGACCAAACAATTTTCAGATTACAAAGATCAATTTCAATGGTTTATAGGCCTAGCCCTGTTATTTTTAATTCTTGACAGTTTTATGATGGAAAAGAAAACCGAATGGTTAAAACAAATAGATTTATTTAACGAATCAAAATGAGAAGTATAATCGTCCTTTTATTTTTAAGTTTTAGTACTGTTTTGGTTGCTCAAAAAGCCGAAAAAGAGAAACCTTTGGACGTGGCACAAGCACGGTCGCTTTTAAGAGCCGGCAACAAACAATACGAAGCTAAAAATTACAGCGAAGCCCAAGCGCTTTATAAAAAGGCATTAGATAAAAATAGTAACTATTCTAAAGCTATTTTTAATTTAGGTAATGCCATTTACAAACAAAAAAACTACAAGGATGCTCTGCCTCAATTTGAACGCAATGCTAAAACAGCCACAAATAAATTAGATAAAGCCCACGCCTATCATAACATAGGCGATTTGTATATGAAACAAAAACAGTATGGCAAAGCTGTTCAAGCATTTAAAAACGCCCTTAGAAATAACCCTAAAGACGAAGACACAAGGTACAATTTAGCTCTGGCACAAAAATTACTTCAAAAAAAGCTCAACGAACAAAAGAAAAATAAAAAAAATAAGAACGATAAAAATCAGAATAAAAAAGACAACAAAGACAAAAAGAATAAAAACGATAAAGACAAGAATAAAAACAAGGATAAAGATAAAGGCGGTAAAGATAAAGATAAGGATAAAAAAGACGACAAGAAAAACCCCGACAAAAACAAAGACCAAAAAAATAAAGGAGATAAAGACAAACAAAAGCAGCCTCAACAACCCAGAAAAGGGCAAATGTCGCCCCAAAAAATGAAACAATTGTTAGAAGCTATGAATAACGAAGAGAAAAAAACACAAAAGAAAATGAATGCTAAGCGCGTTAAAGGCCGAAAAGTAAAACGCGCTAAAGATTGGTAAATATTATAAATATTTTATGTTACTTGCAAAATGAAAGGATAGATGATGATTACAAAAAAAATAGGTGTTTTAACTTTTTTGATTTTACTGACACATGTTGCTTTTTCTCAAGTAACATTTAAAGCCTCTGTTAACAAATTTAAAGTGGGTCTAAACGAACGTCTTAAAATAGACTTTACCATAGACAAGCAAGGTGGTGATAATTTCACACCACCCTCTTTCAAGAATTTTACTGTTTTAGCTGGGCCCAGTCAGTCTACAAATTTCGCTATGATTAATGGTAAAACATCGTTTACACAAACCTATAGTTACATCATTCAACCTACAAAAAAGGGGAATTTAACCATCAATTCGGCCAGCATAGAGTACAAAGGTGCTGTAATAAGATCAAACACCTTAAAAATAAATGTTACCAATGCCGTAGCCATACCTAAAGACGAAAACGACCCGCGCTACATAGCTTCACAAAACATTCATTTGGTGGCGCAAGTTTCTAATACACGTCCTTTTGTAGGACAGAGCATTAGCGTGGTGTATAAATTATTTGTCAACATTAATAAGGTCAGTGTTAGAAATACACGCGAAACACAATCACCTGCCTTTAACGGTTTTTGGAATCAAAACATAGACGTTCAAAACCTAGTAGTACAACAAGGTACTTATCAAGGACAGCCTCATAAATATGTTGTCGTTAAAAAATCGGTACTCATTCCTCAAAAATCGGGGAAGCTCATTCTCGACCCTATGGAAATTGAAATAACAGCCGGTGTTCCCATCGGGCGTCGCGACTTATTTGGCAATATGATGTACAATAATGTCACTTATATTGTCACTACGGGTAAAAAAACCATAGATGTTAAGCCCTTGCCTTTAGAGGGGAAACCTGCCAATTTTAACGGAGCTGTAGGCGATTACAACTTTAAAGTTGTGGCTGATAAAACAACGCTTAAACTAAATGAAACAGCCCAAATAAAAATTGAAATACAAGGACGTGGCAATTTAAAACTCATTGATTTACCAAAATTAACGGCACCAAACGGTCTTGAGGTTTACGAACCCGAACACAAAGAAAAAATAAGTACTACATTACGTGGTATGCAAGGTAAAATTTACGATCAATACACTATTGTACCACAATTCAAAGGCAA
>CAZMBM010000088.1:0-8802 GCA_964564475.1 uncultured Flavobacteriaceae bacterium
AAACAGTACTTAGCCCTCAGGTATTTTTAATTTTTATAAGTTGCGCAGCAATACTTATGGCAATTTCTTGGGGTGTTTCGCTTTTTATAAACAGACCCAAAGGGGCATGTACTCTGTCTAAAGCTTCTTGCGAAAAGCCTTCTTTTAGTAAGGATCTAAACATAATTTTAATCTTAGCTCGGCTTCCCAAAACACCCAAAAATTTGAATTGTTTATTGAGTAGAGGTGCCAAAATAATTTTATCATCCTTATAACCATGGGTCATAACGGCCACATACACGTGGGATCCTTCTTCAATAAAGTCAGAAATACTGTTGTAGTCAACAATACGCTTATCGGTAATTTCGGTACAGGCGTTAAAGGTGTTTAAGTGTGGTCTGTTGTCTAATAAAACCACGTCAAAACCTACCTGTTGGCATATTTTTGAGGTAGCAGCACCCACATGTCCCGCTCCCACAATATACAGTTTGGGTTTTTGATGTATTTGCTCTTTGTACAGCCATGTGACTTCTGTTTTAACAAAAGAAAATTTTTGTTTTAAACGCTCGGTTTTCTCATAGCTTATACCACTTTCGTTGAAATTTAAAACGCCATTGGGATGGGCTATTAAATCTTCAATAACGGCTAAGTGTTGTTTGTCTAAGGTAATTGTAGCAATACTTTGTTCACCCGAACATATCATTCCAGAACTTTCGGGTTGGCTTCCACCGTGTATTTGACGCGTCAGACTTATTTTTGGAGCTGTTTTTTCTAGCAATGCTTTTTTAGCTTTCTCAACAAAGGCAAATTCCATAACACCGCCGCCAATTGTGCCCAGCATTGTACCGTCAGGAGCCACAAACATTTTAAATCCTTGCCGACCGGGTGAGCTATTTAAGCTCTCTACAACGACTAAAAGAACGAGATTTTGCTGATTTTTAAGGGCGGTATATAACGATTTCCAAAAAGTCATAAGCTAAAAAGGGTTTCGCTTAAAGCGTAATAAATGGCCATGAGTGCCGAAAAAACAGCACTAGCCAAAAAACGCCATTTGAGCGGTGTTTTGGTTTGAATGAGAAAATTGGCCACAAAAGAAATAGGGATATTTACCGCAAAAGAAATTAAAGCAATGTTAAATAAACCCCAATTTAAAGTGTCAAATTGTCCCGAAAATAGTTTGATAAAAAACAAATGACGGGCTATCCACAAAGGGTTAAAATAGGCGATGGCCAAACCTGTTTTAGAGAGTAAATACGTCAAACCTTTGAGGTGTTGTGTTTTAATTTCTATCCACTTAAAATAATTGGGAATTTCAAAAGCGTAAAATGTCGCTCCAATAAATACCATACCTAATAGGCGCATAAGGTTAAATTCTCCTAAAATTAAAGCGGCAATGGTATCGCCTGTGGCATAAATGACAGCTCCTTTTAAGATATTATTTTTAGAATAAATCACAATTTTATTAAGCTTTTAGGTACAGGGCTTTTAATACTTTTTCGGGCGTCATAGGTGCGTCAAATTTTAAATCGTAATTTTTATTAAAGGCTTTTATAGCATTCTGAATGGCAAAATAAGTACCGATACCGTACATCAAAGGGGGTTCGCCTACCGCTTTCGATTTTAAAACAGCCATATTATGACCTTTTGATTTTAAATCTTTTATCTCAATAATTTTGGGCGTGGCATATATATCGGGAATTTTGTAAGTTGATAAGGCATTAGACAATAATCGGCCATTTTTATCATACACCACTTCTTCCATCGTCATCCATCCGATACCTTGTGCCAAAGCACCTTCTACCTGTCCCATATCAATATCGGTATTCATACTGTTGCCAAAATCGTGTACTATTTTAACACTGTCTATTTCGTAAGTGCCGCGAATACAATCTACCGTAGCTTCTGTTATGGCTGTGCCATATACATGGTAGGCAAAAGGATGTCCTTTTTCTGTCTTTTTATCGAAATGAATTTTAGGTGTGGCATAGTGGCCATGTTCAGATAAATTGACACGTTGTAAAAAGGCAGTTTGCACCAATTCTTCCCACGATAAAGTTGTGATTTTTTGGTTGTGATAGATTTTACCTCCTTTAAAATTGAGTTCAAAATCAGGAATTTTTAAACTTTTTGAAGCGACTTTTAATAAGCGTTCCTTTAATGCGTCACAGGCTTTTAACAAGGCTTTTCCGTTGAGGTCGGCGGTAGAACTGGCCGCACTGGGCGATGTGTTGGCCACACGGGTGGTATTGGTGGTTTCGATGCATACTTTTTGTTTGTCTATGCCAAATGTTTGCATGACTATTTGTTGCAATTTGGTGTTGACACCCTGCCCCATTTCTACGGCACCGGTACTAAAACCGATACTGCCATCCTGATAAATATGTACCAAAGCCCGTGCGTGATTCATAGGTGTGTTGGTGAACGAAATACCAAAGCAAATGGGCATAACCGAAAGACCTTTTTTAAAGCTGTCGTTTTGGGTGTTAAACTGTGCTACAGTATCTAATGATTTGTCAAATTCAAAGCTTTTTACAGCTTCTTTCCAAGAGCTTTCGGCTTCGGTTTGAGTGGCTATTTGGCCGTACGAAAAGATATCATTATCTTGTAATAAGTTGGTTTCCTGAATATTATAAGCAGATATGTTTAAATGTTGGGCGACTTTGGCTATAGCCGATTCTATAACAAACATCCCTTGCGGCCCACCAAAACCTCTAAAGGCTGTATTGGGTGGTAGGTTTGTTTTACAAGAGTGTACGGTGGTGAGTACATTTTTAATGTGGTAAGCATTGGTAGCGTGAAACAGAGTACGCTCGGCAATGGCCGGCGATAAATCGGCTGCCGCGCCTGCATTTTGTAAAAAAGTCGCCTCGAAGGCCTGAATTTTTAAATCTTTATTTACACCGATTTTAAAAGTACTTTCGTAAGGATGACGCTTACCCGTCATACGCAAATCGTCGTGACGATTGAGGATGAATTTTACGGGTTTACACAAGGTTTTGGCAGCTAAAGCCGTCATAACAGCCCAGGTGGTGGCTTGATCTTCTTTACCGCCAAAGCCACCACCAAGACGTAAAACATCAACTTCTATATGGTGCATACCTACACCCAATACTTTGGCTATGGCTTTTTGAACCTGTGTGGGACCTTGGGTAGAGGAGGTGACTTTTATCTTGCCGTTTTCTTTACAAATGGCATAAGCTCCTTGGGTTTCTAAGTACAAATGTTCTTGACCATTGCTAAAAGCAACACCTTCTATAATGCAGTCACAATTTTTAAAGGCATCTGAGGTATCGCCTATTTTAAAGGTACGTGGGGCACAGACAAATTGACCTTTTTCAAAAGCTTCTGTGGCGGTTGTAATCACAGATAAGTTTTCTGTTTGGAGACTTATTAAAGTCCGTGCTTTTTTGGCAATAGCTTCGCTTTCGGCCACAATAAAGGCGATGGGTTGCCCCAAAAAATGGATATCGGTGTCGGCCCATAAAGGCTCGTCTTGGATAATTCCGCCAATTTGGTTCACACCGGGAATGTCTTTATGCGTAAAAATTTTAATCACACCTGCTAAAGTTTCAGCCTTGGTAATATCTAAGGTCACTATTTTAGCATGGGCTACAGGGGCGTCAAACACCAATCCGTACAAACACCCTTGTTCGGGATTTAAATCATCTATATAAAGCGATTCGCCACGTAAATGGCTGTAAGAATCTAAATTTTTCATGCGCTTACCAATTCTAAAATATTAAAAGTTTTTGGGAATAACTTTATAAAATGGGCAAAAAATAATTGCTTGGCCAACAGTTTTTTATAAGTTTTAGATCCCCTAACATCGCTAATAGGCTTAATTTCATCTTGTAATATAAGCACCGCCTCTTTTAAAGTCACTTTATTTAAGGGTTTTTCTATGAGGAAATCACATGTGTTTTTTAGATAAAACGGTACAGGTGCCACGCCGCCACAGGTCAAATGTACGTGACTTATGCTGTTGTTTTCAACGGCAATGAGTAGTGCTGTATTGACGCTGGCAATGTCTAAGTGCGTGCGCTTACTGACTTTTTCAAAATTAAATTTGTACTTTTTAGTCGGCACGGTAAAAGCCACATTTACTATGTGTTCATCGGGTTTTAAATCGAGCATTTTATAGCCTTTATAAAAATCTTTAAGCAAGACACTACGCAAGGTACCTTTGCTATTTTGTAGGGTAATATAGGCGTTGAGAGCCATAAAAAAGATGGTTAAATCGCCGATAGGCGAGGCATTGACAAAGTTACCGGCCACAGTAGCCATATTGCGAATTTGATCTGAAGAGACAAGCTTTAAATATTCGTGTATCTCAGGAAAGTAGGTATGCATAGCGCTGTTGTCGTACAGGTCAGAAACGGTAGTTTCGGCTCCTATAATGCAACGGTCTCTGTAAAAAGTGATACCTGTAAATTGGCTTTTATGGGCTACCAAATTCACTTCGTTTTCACTTAAAATATCGGATTTTCTGACGTATAAATCAGTACCGCCGGCTACCAAAGTTCCTTCTTTTGTATTAAAAGCACGGGGTTTTATACGGTACAGCATATCGGCTATTTCTAAAAAATAAGCAGGAACATAAGTGCCTTCCACCAAAGCTTGTAATCGGTTGGTATAAGGCAGGCTTACTACTTTGTTATAAAGAGCATAAGCGGCCCGTTCTATACTTTTGTAACCCGTACACCTACAAATATTGCCGCTGATGGCTTTGAGGGCTTCGGTTTTACTTATGAGGTCTTTTTGCATAGTCAGTCCTACCAAGCTCACTACAAAACCGGGCGTACAAAAACCGCATTGCGTGGCGTTATATTCTTTTAAAGAGGACTGAACCGTGTTTAGTTTTTTGGGTAAATTAAGACCTTCGATTGTTACAATATGTTTGCCGTGGGCATTTCCTAAAGGCGAAATACACGAGGTGATACTTCTGTAGGTCAGTTGCTTGTTAGTATCTAAGCTGCCCACTAAAACGGTACACGCCCCACAATCACCTTCACGGCATCCAATTTTTGTCCCTTTAAGGTTTTGAGTGCTTCTAATAAAATCGAGAAGCGTCGTACCGGCATGGGTTTGTGTATTTATAAGTTTGTTGTTTAAAACAAATGTTATCATTAATATTTAATTTAATAAAAATAGTAGGGCTTTGTGAGCGCCGTGCCCAATCCGGCGACAAAGTGTCGGGCCTTATTTTCTTTTATGTAAAGATAATCTTTATTTTTTAATTTAGAAGGTCATCAAAGCTAAAAAGGTCTGAATACCGTTGCTGATATTGGCGATTTTTAAATTTTCATTCGGGCTGTGCTGATTGTTGTCGGCATTGACGAGTGGCACGATTACGGCCGGAATTTTTAAAGCATTTATAAAAGGAGAAATGGGAACAGTACCGCCCATTATTCTCACTTTAATAGGCTGTGTATCTAGGCCTTTTTTCATAGCTTTTATCACCCATTGTCCGGCTTTAGAATCAATAGGTGTCCTAAAAGGTAGAGTGGCTTTACCGGTTTCGAATTTAACAATATTGTTATGCGTTAAACGCTCTTCTTCGGTTGGGCTGTGATCTATTACATAAAAGCCTTGTTGTTTGATATAGGTTTTAACCAAATTCTGTAAACGCACGGGATCGCTTTCAGGAACGAGTCTTAAATCTAATGATGCCACAGCTTTATCGGGAACTATTGTTCGCGTTTGCGAGCCAATCCAAGCCGATTGCATGCCACGCACATTTAACGACGGATACTGTAAAGATTCTTGATAAAAACGGCCTACTTTTTCGGGTTGGGCTATTCCTATGGTTTTGTTGATTAATGGGGCATCATCAGGGACACTTTTGAGGATTTTTTGAGTCGCCTCATTTAATAGGATACCGTCGTAATATCCCGGAATTTTTACACGTCCATCTTTATTTTTAAAGCTGGCCAAAATACATGCCATAGCAAATACGGGATTGGGCGCATAATTACCGTAATGACCACTGTGTTGAGGCGTTCTAGGGCCGTAAGTTGTGAGCTGAATACTTGTGATGCCCCGACAACCAAATACTAATGTAGGTTTGTTTGATAGGTGCATAGGGCCGTCGTTTATTACCATAACATCGGCTTGTAAAATGTTTTTATATTTATTTACAGCCGCCGCCAAATGTTTTGAACCCTGCTCTTCTTCGCCATCTAATATCACTTTTATATTGATGTTGCTTTTGCCTTTTAAGTTAGTATCTAAAATATCTACAGCGTTTAACAACATGACAATAGGCCCTTTGTCATCGGCAACCGAACGGCCAAATAAACGGTTGTTTGAATTGCTCAAATTGCTGTTAATCCATGATAAAGTTTTGTATTGTGTACCCTGCTTTTGTTTAACCACTAATTCAAAAGGTTTGGGTTGATTCCACTTAACGGTATCAACACCTTGCCCGTCAAAGTGCATATAAAACAAGACGGTTTTTGTAGCACCTTTAAAGTGCCTTTCGGCGAAAAATAGAGGCGAACGCGCCGTTTTTAAAACTTTTGTATCGAAATTTCTATCGGCAAAAGCCTTAGACAACCACTTAATATTTTTAGAAATGTCGTTTGGATTTAAAGCGTCGTTCGGAAGGCTTATAAAGTCTTTGAGTTCGGTAATGGCTTTTAAATTTTGAGCCCGGCTGAGCTCCTTGAGATTTTGAGAAAAGCTGTTATTGATATATAAAAAAAGTAAAAAACTAAGAACCAATCGTTTCATGGGTGTGTGAATATTTTGTCAAATCCAAAGATACAAAAGATAATTATTTAAGAGCTTTCTTTTGTTTTTTTGGGAATTTTTAACATTTAAAAAGGGTAATTTGGACTTTGTTATTTGTAATTTGGCTTTTCAATTATAATTTATTAGGCCATAGCCAACTTCAAAAAATAACATTTACTTTATGAAAGCCTTAAAATGTATGCTGTCTGTACTCTTTGTAGTCAGTTTAAGTGCACAAAGCACACCTGTAAAACGCAGTGCCAACTTATTTAGCCCGTTGGCCATTCCAAATGTACAAACACCATATCGCACCCAATCGGGTGAACCGGCAAGCACTTATTGGCAAAACCGCGCCGATTATAAAATCGCTGTCAGCTTAGACGCTGTCAAACATGTTGTAAGTGGTACAGTCGTAATTACTTACACCAATAACAGTCCCGATAATTTAGATTATGTGTGGTTGCAATTAGACGAAAATAAATTTAAACCCGACTCGCGCGGTGCAGCTATTTTGGGCGCTGTGGGTGGCCGCTTTGCCGGCAATCTCGACGGCGGATACAACCTGTCAGCTGTTAAGGTTAATAATACCGAAGCCAAATATGTGATTACCGATACGCGCATGCAAATACGTTTAGATAAAGCCATTCCTGCCAAAGGTGGCAAAATAACTATTGCGATAACATATAATTTTAAATTACCAAAATACGGCGCCGACAGAATGGGGCGTATCAAACAAGAACAGGGTTGGGTGTATGAAGTAGCCCAGTGGTATCCGCGTATGGCCGTTTATGACGATGTTAAAGGATGGAACAATGAGCCTTATTTGGGCTCGGGCGAGTTTTATTTAGAATACGGTGATATAGATTATACCATTGACGTGCCTTACGATTTTATTGTGGTAGGCTCGGGCGAACTGGTAAATATTGACGAAGTGTATCCCAAAAAAATAGTTCGTCGTTATCACAAGGCCCAAAAAAGTGATAAAACGGTGATGATTATCAATCCCGATGAGGTGGGCAATACCAATTTGACACGTCCTGTTAAAAGAGGACGCTTGACGTGGCATTATAAAATAAATCAAACCCGCGATGCTGCTTGGGCCGCTTCTAAAGCCTTTATCTTAGATGGTGCTAAAATTAATTTACCAAAAGGTAAAACCGCCATGGCCTTATCAGCTTATACCAAAGAAAGCGCTACCGACGACAGTTGGAATAAATCGACCGAATACGTAAAGCAATCTATAGAATACAATTCTAAAATGTGGTTTCCCTATACCTATCCTGTGGCCACAAATGTAGCGGGTATTGTGGGTGGTATGGAATACCCGGGACTGGTTTTTTGCCGATGGCGTGCTAAGAAAGGGTCGCTGTGGAGTGTCACCGACCACGAATTCGGCCACAATTGGTTTCCTATGGTGGTGGGGAGTAATGAACGTTTATATCCTTGGATGGACGAAGGTTTTAATACCTTTATAAATCATTACAGTGCTTTGGCTTATGGTCAATATCCGGCCAAATTACGCGACAGGTTGGGTTTTGTTGGACGCTTGACAGATATTAAAAGAGAACCCTCGAGCACTCCGCCCGATGTGGCACAAACGTATAATTTGGGTATGGTTGCCTATAGAAAACCCGCTTTAGGCTTGTTTATGTTACGCGAATCGGTTTTAGGACCCGACCGTTTTGACTATGCTTTTCGGCATTATATAGCCAAATGGGCCTTCAAACACCCCAGACCTATCGATTTTTTTAACGCTATGGAAAATGCCTCGGGCGAAGATTTACAATGGTTTTGGAAAACTTGGTTTTACGGTATCGGCAACATAGATCAGGCGGTTACAGGTCTTAAATACGTCAAAGGAAATCCTAAAAAAGGCAGTTTAATTAGTCTCGAAAATGTGGGTGCCGTACCGATGCCTGTTAATATTGCTTTAACCGATGCTGATGGTAAAGTCTATACCTTTCATGTACCTGTAGCGGTATGGATGCGCGGAAATAAGATTGTTTATAAAGCCCAAACTAGTACTAAAATTGTAAAAGTAACCGTTGACCCTAAGGCTTTGTACCCCGATGTGGACTTGAGTAATAATGT
>CAZMBM010000089.1:0-8769 GCA_964564475.1 uncultured Flavobacteriaceae bacterium
GTAAATAAAGTAGTAATATTGCACCCTCATTTAGGTCCCATAGCTCAGTTGGTTAGAGCACCTGACTCATAATCAGGGGGTCCAAGGTTCGAGCCCTTGTGGGACCACAATAATTTCCTATAATTTTAATGGGCGAGCCCCGAAGCCTCGTGGTATTCCGAGAGAGAAGCTATTCAGGGGTCTTTTATAAGTCACTTTTTTCTTTGCTGATTTTTTAAATAGAATAAGAATGTTTTTACGTTTTGTTTTTACGTCTAACATCGAGAGTTACATACTTAGTTACTTTATTTAAACAGAGGTTAATAGGTTAAAAAAGACCACTTTGTCTTAAAATATATTTAAATTCTAAAAAAAAATCTTTTATGTAGGGTTTTATTCAACGAGATTGTTATTAATTTGAGCCCAATAGTTAAATTAAACTAACAAGCTTGTAATTGGTCTAAATAGTATTACTTTTGTAAGGTGTTCAGACACACAGAAATTATATAATTTAATGTCAAAAATCACAAGTAAAAAAATGCTTTTTCTACTTGCGGTGATGTTAACTGCCACTATGTTTGGTCAGTTTATACCCCCTCCGCCTCCGCCTCCCCCTCCAGGGTTACCTGTAGATGGCGGTATTGTTATACTGGCACTGATAGGAGCTATTTATGGTGTTAAAAAATTGAGAAAATAAATTTTAGGGATTCAGTAGTCTAGCCACGTATTTTCCAATAACATCAAACTCTAAATTAACCACACTGCCTTTTATAATTGTTTTGAAGTTTGTGTTTTCAAAAGTATAAGGAATAATGGCTACGCTAAAACTGTTTTTTTGAGAGTTAACAACGGTTAAACTCACACCATTTACAGTTATAGAGCCTTTTTCTATGGTGATGTTATTTTGTTTTGTATCGTAATGAAAAGTAAAGAGCCAACTGCCATTTTGGTTTTCTACCTGTGTGCACACAGCTGTTTGGTCAACATGTCCTTGCACAATATGACCATCGAGGCGCTCTCCTAATTTCATGGCGCGTTCTAAATTGACGAAGTCACCTATCTTAAGATGTTTTAAACTGCTTTTTTCCAATGTTTCTTTTACAGCTGTAACGGTATAAGTAGTGTCATCAACAAGCTCTACAACTGTAAGACAAACACCATTATGCGCTAAGCTTTGGTCTATTTTTAACGCTTTGGTAAGAGTGCTTTTTACACTAATACGGAGGTTTGTATTATCGGTTTTTAAAGCCGATACAAGACCTAATTCTTCTATAATTCCTGTAAACATAGTGTCAATATTATTGATTACTTTTGCGTGTTCAAAGTTACTAATTTATAACAGTGATTAAATGAAAAAAGAACATAAAATACGTTTAGGGATTTCTATAGGAGATGTTAACGGGATAGGTATAGAAGTAATACTTAAAACCTTTGAAGACCAACGTATGCTCGATTTTTGTACCCCTATAATTTTTGGATCAACTAAGACACTGTCTTACCACAAAAATGCTCTACATTTAAAAAACCCCATTCAAGGGGTGTCAAATATTAAAAATCCGGTGCCAAACCGAATCAATTTGTTAAATATTTGGCAAGAAGCCGTAGAAATTAAACTGGGACAGGTTTCAGAAAAAGTAGGGAAGTATGCCTTTTTATCACTTCAAAAAGCTACAGAAGCTTTAAAGAATAACGACATAGATGTTTTGGTAACAGCGCCTATTAACAAATACACCATCCAGTCAGACAATTTTAAATTTAAAGGCCACACAGAGTATTTAGAATCACAACTAGAAGGAGAGAGTTTAATGATTTTAATGGATGATGATTTGCGGATGGGATTATTAACAACCCATATACCACTAAAAGATGTGGCCGAATGTATTACGCCCGAATTAATAGAGAAAAAAGTTTCGATTTTAAATCGAAGTTTAAAACAAGATTTTGGTATAGAAAAACCCAAAATAGCCGTTTTGAGTTTAAATCCGCATAGCGGAGACAATGGTCTCATTGGCGATGAAGAAAAAGAAATTATAATTCCAACATTAGAGAAAATACAAGAACAGGGTATTTTGGCTTATGGTCCTTATGCTGTTGACAGTTTTTTCGGGAATGAAACCTATAAAAAATTCGATGCTGTTTTAGCTATGTACCACGACCAAGGTTTGGCACCGTTTAAAGCATTGAGCTTTGGCAAAGGTGTAAACTTTACAGCAGGTTTGTCTAAAATCAGAACCTCGCCCGACCACGGTACCGCTTTTGATATAGCAGGCAAAGGTTGTGCTGATTTTAAGTCGTTTAGACAAGCTGTTTTTAGTGCCATAGATATTTTTAGAGCACGCAAAAATTATTTAGAATTAAAAGAAAACGCCCTTTAAGTATAACAGTTACAAAAGCTGTTAATTTTTATAAATAAAGGATTATAGTTTTACGTATAATTTTATATCTTTGCACGCTCGAATTGAGTGTTTATGAAACGATTGAAGAAAGGTTTTGTAATATCTTTTACAGGATTAAAAATAGGTAAGCACCGGTTCAAATACCAAATAGGTAAGACGTTCTTTGACGCTTTTAAATATGACGATTTTTTAGATTCGGATGTTCAAGTGATTTTAGATTTTGAAAAAACAGAAAGATTATTTGAATTATCATTTAAAGCAAGTGGCTGTATAACAGTTGCTTGTGATTTAACAAACGAAATATATGACGCCCCTGTAAACTCAAGTTTAGAATTGGTGGTTAAATTTGGTGACACTTTTAGTAACGAAAATGAATCCATTTTAGTTTTACCACACGGCGCCTACGAGTTTGATATTTCGCAGTACATATACGAAATGTTGGTCTTAGCTATGCCGGTAAAAAGAGTTCATCCGGGTATTGCAAAAGGCACTTTAAAATCAGATATATTACAAAAGTTAAAAGAATTAGCCCCTAAACAAAATTGGGCTAAGAAAAAAGACAACGATGACATAGACCCAAGATGGGCTAAGTTAAAAACATTAAGAACAGAAAAAAAATAATAAAATGGCACATCCTAAAAGAAAAATCTCAAAAACAAGAAGAGATAAAAGACGTACACACTACAAAGCAAGCATGCCTCAAATTGCCGTCGATCCTACGACAGGCGAAGCACATTTGTATCACAGAGCCCATTGGCATGAAGGTAAATTATATTACCGCGGTCAAGTTATTATGGAGTCTGAAAATGCAACAGCTTAAGTTCTAAGCTAAAAAACTAAAAACTCTCAATTTTGAGGGTTTTTTTCTTGTTTTTAGCCTTTTTTGATTAAAAAAAGACATTTTTTAGCTAAAAACCGAAATAAAATTTATTACTTTGGCTTTCCATTTTTTATAGCAAAAAGGCCTTAAAATGCCTAAAAAAGATAAAATATGACCAAAATAACTGCAGCCATTACGGCAGTTGGCAAATACCTTCCAGACTTTGTGTTGTCTAACGCTTTATTAGAAACAATGGTAGAGACAAATGATGAATGGATTACGACACGAACAGGAATTAAAGAACGTCGTATTTTAAAAGGTAAAAATAAGGGAACCTCTTATATGGCCATCAAAGCCGCAAACGATTTAATAAAAAAGAAAAATCTCAACCCAAAAGAAATAGAGCTTGTCATTGTTGCTACGGCAACACCCGATATGCAAGCAGCTTCAACATCGGCTTATGTAGCGACACAAATTGGCGCTACAGATGCTTTTTCGTTCGATTTAATTGCCGCTTGTTCCAGTTTTCTATTTGCTATGACAACAGTGGCTAGTTATATAGAATCTGGGCGGTACAAAAAAATATTACTTATTGGTGCCGATAAAAACTCGTCTATGATAGATTATACAGACCGTACTACCTGTATAATTTTTGGCGATGGCGCCGGTGCTGTACTTTTTGAAGCTAACGAAGAAGGCTTAGGACTGCAAGACGAATATTTAAGGAGCGATGGTAATGGACGCGAGTTTTTAAAAGTAGAAGCCGGAGGTTCGCAATTACCGGCCTCTGCAGAAACCATTGCCAACAAACAGCATTATGTTCATCAAGATGGTAAGACGGTATTTAAGTTTGCGGTATCTAATATGGCCGATGTTTGCGGAAAAATACTCGAACGCAATAACTTAGATAAAGAAGATATCCAGTGGTTAGCGCCACATCAAGCCAACAAACGTATTATTGACGCGACAGCTAATCGTATGAAATTAGACCCAAACAAAGTGATGCATAATATCTATAAGTACGGTAACACCACTTCTGCAACACTACCATTACTGTTAAACGATTATGAATCAGAGCTCAAAAAAGGAGACAATATTATTTTCACGGCATTCGGCGGTGGCTTTACTTGGGGCGCCACGCTTCTTAAATGGGCATATAATTAAAAACAATAAAACCTAATATATTATGGATTTAAAGGAAATTCAAAACCTGATTAAATTTGTTGCCAAATCCGGCGCAAGTGAAGTAAAGTTAGAAATGGAAGATATTAAAATCACCATTAGAACAGTTGACGCAAAACATGGAAACGAAGCGCTTGTTCAGCAAGTGCCTATGGCTATGCAAATACCACAACAAGTGGTTGCACCTCAAGAAGCTGTTGCCACACCAACAACCCCTGTTGCCACACCCGAACCCGTAGAAGATGATAAATATATTACAATAAAATCGCCCATTATAGGTACTTTTTATAGAAAACCATCTCCGGATAAACCGGCATTTGCAAATGTTGGCGATACCGTTAGTGTTGGCGATACCGTATGTGTTATAGAAGCCATGAAACTCTTTAACGAGATAGAATCTGAAGTATCGGGTAAGATAGTTAAAATATTAGTTGAGGATGCCTCACCTGTAGAATTTGACCAACCTCTATTTTTGGTAGATCCTTCATAAAGTAAAATCCAATGTTCAAAAAACAAATCTCAATAGATTTATATTGAGAATTTGCGTTTTGTAAGTTGTAATTTGAAAAAGTTATGTTTAAGAAAATATTAATCGCCAATAGAGGAGAAATAGCGCTACGGATTATTAGAACCTGTAGAGAGATGGGAATAAAATCGGTCGCTGTATATTCTACAGCCGATGCCGAAAGTTTACACGTTAAATTTGCCGATGAGGCCGTGTGTATTGGCCCCCCACCCAGTAATTTGTCATATTTAAAAATGTCGAATATTTTGGCTGCCGCCGAAATAACAGATGCCGATGCCATACATCCGGGCTATGGATTTTTATCGGAAAATGCCAAGTTTTCTAAACTTTGTGAAGAACACAATATTAAGTTTATTGGGGCATCTGCCGACATGATTAACAAAATGGGCGATAAAGCCTCAGCCAAAGCGACTATGAAGGCCAATGGTGTGCCAACCATACCGGGGTCAGAAGGTATAATATCTTCGTTCCCCGTAGCCGAAAAGTTAGCCGAAGAAATAGGCTACCCCGTTATGTTAAAAGCAACGGCCGGTGGTGGCGGAAAAGGTATGCGCGCTGTTTGGAAAGCTAAAGACTTAAAAGATATGTGGGATTCGGCACGTCAAGAAGCCAAAGCCGCTTTTGATAATGATGCCATGTATATGGAAAAACTTATCGAGGATCCACGTCATATAGAGATTCAGGTTGTAGGCGACGCTTTTGGTAAAGCCTGTCATTTGTCTGAACGCGATTGCTCAATACAACGACGCCATCAAAAATTGACCGAAGAAACACCGTCGCCTTTTATGACAAAATCATTGCGTAAAAAAATGGGAGATTCGGCCGTAAAAGCAACCGAAGCTATAAAATATGAAGGGGTCGGTACCATAGAATTTTTGGTAGATAAACACAGGGATTTCTATTTTATGGAAATGAATACACGCATTCAGGTAGAGCACCCTATTACAGAACAAGTGATAGAATTTGATTTAATACGCGAGCAAATATTGGTAGCAGCTGGCGTACCTATTTCGGGCAAAAATTATTTTCCGAGACTACATTCAATAGAATGCCGTATAAATGCAGAAGATCCTTATAATGATTTTAGACCCTCACCCGGAACCATAACTACTTTACACATACCCGGAGGTCATGGCATTAGAGTAGATACTCACGTGTACGCGGGTTATAGAATTCCACCCAATTACGATTCTATGATTGCCAAACTTATTACAACGGCACAAACCAGAGAAGAAGCCATAAATAAAATGAAACGCGCTTTAGGTGAATTTGTAATTGAAGGTATTAAAACAACCATTCCGTTTCATTACCAGCTAATGAGCGATCCCGCTTATCTTTCAGGAAATTATACCACAAAATTTATGGAAGATTTTAAAATGGAATAAAAGTGTTCTTAATAATTAATATTAAAAAGGAGAGAAATTGTTTTATTTCTCTCCTTTTTTTATAGATTTGATTTAAATTATAGGCGATATGAATAAAAAAGCTTTAAAAATTGATGGGATTGATAAAATTATTTTACATCATTTAATGCAAGATGCCAGAAAACCTATTTTAAGTATTGCAAAAGAAGTAGGGGTCTCCGGAGCGGCCATACATCAGCGCTTAAAAAAATTAGAAGCTTCCGGATTGATAAGAGGCTCAAAACTCGTTATAAACCCGGAACTATTGGGTTATAAAACCCTTGCCTTTGTCGGTATTTTTTTAGATGCCGCCAGTAAAATTTCATCGGCTTTAAAAAGTCTTACAGAAATTCCCGAAGTAATAGAAAGTCATTATACCACAGGAAATTATGCTATTTTTGTAAAAATACTCTGTAAAGATAATGCCCATTTAATGCATCTGTTAAACAAAGAAATACAATCTATCAAAGGTGTGGCCCGTACCGAAACCTTTATATCACTTGAACAACAGATTAACAGACAGATTAAAATTTAACGTCGGCCATATATGTTGAGGTAATACAGCAGGGTTGCCAAAGCCCCAATAGCTGCTACAACATAAGTTCTGGCAGCCCATTTTAAAGCATCTTGAGCGCCATCGTACTCTTGTGGAGACAAAAACTTTTTGGTGTCTAACCATGCTAATGCCCTGTTACTGGCATCGTATTCTACGGGTAGGGTAATAAAGCTAAAAAGAACGTTGGCTGCAAACAAAATAATACCTAGTAAAAGTAAAATGGGAAATGTATTAAAAAAGATAATCCCGCCAATTAATAAAAATGTAGCATATTTTGATGCGATATTGATGGTAGGGACTAACTGTGAGCGTAAATTTAACCAAGCGTAACTTTTAGCATGTTGTACAGCATGCCCACATTCGTGTGCGGCAACAGCTGCCGAGGCTATACTCCTGCCATTGTATATATCGGCACTAAGATTCACTGTTTTGTTTCTAGGGTCGTAATGGTCTGTCAAACGGCCGGAGGTAGAAATTACTTTTACATCATAAATGTTATTGTCGGCCAACATTTGTTCGGCAATTTCTCTTCCACTTAAATTGTTTTGTAATTGTATTTTAGAAAATTGTTTGAATTTAGATTTTAAGCGGTATTGAACATACCAACTCAATCCGCCAATAGCTATAATAAGTAATAACATCTGTTATAAATTTTTAATAATTGTAATACCTTTACATCATAAATTATTCCAATTGCTGAAATAAGACAAAATGACAAATACACGTGATATACTGTTGATTTATACGGGCGGTACTATAGGTATGATTAAAGATTCAGAATCGGGGGTTTTAAAAGCTTTTAATTTTGAAAAGCTATTAGAGCGTATTCCCGAACTTAAATTATTAGATTGTACTATTGCCACCACATCTTTTGATTCGCCTATAGATTCCTCAGACATGAATGTTAAATATTATAAGAATATAGCATATATTATAGGCTCAAATTATGAAGATTATGACGGGTTTGTGGTTTTATCGGGTTCAGATACCATGTCTTATACGGCATCTGCCTTGAGTTTTATGCTTGAAAACCTATCGAAACCGGTTATATTTACAGGCTCACAATTACCTATAGGCGATTTGAGAACAGATGCCAAAGAAAATCTGATAACAGCCATACAAATTGCCGCTTTTTATGACGAAGGAAAACCCATTGTACCAGAAGTGGCTCTATATTTTGAATACCAACTTTACAGAGCCAATAGAACCACTAAAATAAATGCCGAACATTTTGAAGCTTTTAGCTCCTTAAATTATCCACCACTGGCTACCTCGGGAGTCCATTTAAAGTTTGATAAAAAAGCGATTCTACCCTATATAAAGAAAGATTTAATTGTAAACAGCGACTTAAGCACAGATATTGTTATTTTAAAATTGTTTCCGGGTATTTCTAAAGAAACGGTAAAAAGCATTTTAAATATAAAAAATATAAGAGCTGTTATTTTAGAAACTTACGGTTCGGGTAATGCGCCTACAGACAGTTGGTTTGTAGAATTACTTAAAAATTGTATAAAAAGAGGCGTTTTTATTATAAATGTGACCCAATGTTCGGGTGGTAGTGTAAATATGGGTAAATATGAAACGAGTTTACAATTAAAAAATATTGGTATTATTGACGGAAAAGATATAACAACAGAGGCTGCTGTTGCCAAGTGTATGTATCTTTTAGGAGTCAAAGTAAGCCCAAAAAACTTTAAATTATTTTTTGAAATGTCTTTAAGAGGAGAAATCACCTAGAAAATTTCTCAAAATAAAATATTTTTCGTTAATTGGCAGTCTCAAAAAAACAAGGTTTTAAGGAGAGGTGGCCGAGCGGTTTAAGGCGCATGCTTGGAAAGCATGTTTACAAGAAATTGTAACGGGGGTTCGAATCCCTTCTTCTCCGCCAGAGTTGTTTTTTTAAATAA
>CAZMBM010000090.1:0-8723 GCA_964564475.1 uncultured Flavobacteriaceae bacterium
ACATCGGTAATCTGACTGCCTTTGGCTTTTTTGATAAACAAAGGATTACCACCCACCGAGGCAAATGCCCGTACAGGTGAATTGACGGCTCCTACCAAATGGATAAGGCCTTGTTTGTATAATTTTTGTGATTTTTTGAAATTCATGACTTATTGTATCAAGTAGTTAGTATTAAGTATCAAGTCTTAGTGAAAAAAATTATTTTTTTGCTAAGACTTTAGCGACTTCTTTGGCAAAATACGAGATAATGATATCGGCACCGGCGCGTTTCATCGACAAAAGGCTTTCCATCATCACACGTTCGCCGTCTATCCAACCCTTTTGTGCAGCGGCTTTTATCATAGCATACTCGCCCGAAACATTGTAGCAAGCCACCGGTTTTTCAGTATTTTCTTTGGTATCGCGAATAATATCTAAATAAGATAAAGCCGGTTTTACCATTAAAATATCAGCCCCTTCTAAATCGTCATAATTGGCTTCAACCATCGCCTCACGCCTGTTGGCCGGGTCCATTTGATAGGTTCGGCGGTCGCCGAAAGTGGGGGCTGAATCGGCCGCATCTCTAAAGGGTCCGTAAAAAGCCGAACTGTATTTTACGGCATAAGCCATAATGGGTATGTTGTAAAATCCGGCATCATCTAAGGCAGTACGAATGGTTTCAATAGTGCCATCCATCATGCCCGACGGGGCTACCATATCGGCGCCAGCCTTAACATGAGAGATAACTTGTTTGGCAATATTAGGCAAAGTGGCGTCATTATCTACGTCATTATCATGAATAATGCCACAGTGACCGTGACTTGTATATTCGCAAAAGCACACATCGGTAATAACATATAAATCGGGATACTTTTGTTTGATATGTCTGATGGCTTTTTGAATGATGCCGTCGTCGTTCCACGTCTCTGTACCACTGTCGTCCTTTTCGGCAGGAATGCCGAACAACAGAACGGCCGGAATATTTAAAGCCACAACCTCGTCTAACTCTGTATCTATCTTATCTAAAGAATAGCGTTTTATACCCGGCATTGAAGGTATTTCTGTAGCAATATTTTTACCTTCTTCAACAAATAAAGGATAGATAAAATCGTCTATGCTTAATTTGGTTTCACGAACCAAGCGTCTAATACTTTCTGTCTTTCGTAAGCGTCGTGTTCTGAACATACTTTATTATTTTAAATTGTCATTTACCAATTGTATAACTTTTTCTACTGTAGGCATTTTAGCAGTATGTACCTCATTAAAGTATTTTTTAGCTTCTTTGGCCGTGGTTTCACCAATACAATAGGCAGTATAGTTTGTCGGGTTATTTACAGACAGGTAACTTTTAATGGCCGATGGACTAAAAAACAAAACAGCCGCAAAGTTATCGGTCAATTTTATCGGATTTTGCTGTGTTGTATAGACTTCTATTTCGGTTAAGTTTTTGTTATTTTTTATAAGTAAGTCGGGTAAATCATCACGTCTTGAATCGCCACAGAAAAATACAACTTCCTCGTTATCAGGTATTTTACTTATCAAATATTCGGCTAATTTTAAAGCTGAATTTTCTGAATGAGCGATTTTAGCAATTTTGCTTTCAATCAGTTTTTTGGTACGCCGACCTACACAATATATATTTTCAAAATGCAAATCGGCTACAGTAAAATTTTCTAAAATTGACTGCACCGCATTCTGACTTGTAAACACAACATGTTTACGCATTTGTTTGGCAATTTCGGGCTTTAAGCGGTTGCTTTTAATACGGATAAAATCGCCATACGACACTTTTACACCTTCTTTAAACAAGTCTATTTGGGATTTAGACAAAGCTTTGGTTGCGTAAATTTTATGGTCAAAAGTTTCTTTAAGACCTTCTTGTAACAATATCTTTTGTCCGCCTTTTATCAAGACTTCTTTGGCACATCGTTTTCCCAGGTCTTTATATTCGCTTGTTTTTGCGATTCTACTGACTTCAATTTTCCGTTTACCATCAGTACTCACTAAAACGCCTTTAAAGGTAATTTCTTCCTCATTAATGTAAGCCAAAGCACCTATGGGTGCTGTGCAGCCGCCTTCAAGTGTATTTAAGAATTCGCGTTCTATACCCACACAAATCTCTGTTTCTTTATCGTTTAGTTGCTGTATTATTTCTAAGATTTCTGCGTCTTTGGTTAGAGCGGTAATCATAATAACACCTTGGGCAGGTGCCGGAATCATCCAACTTAGACCTGCGTTATTTCTAGGTGTTTTTTTTATGCGTTGCAATCCGGCAGCAGCAAAGATGGCGCCATCCCAATTACTCTCTTCAAGTTTTTTAAGGCGTGTATTTACATTACCTCTTAATCCCACGACTGTATGCTCAGGATAACGATTTAACCACTGTGCTTTACGGCGTAAACTACCTGTTGCAATAATGGCATGCTTTTTAGCCATAAACTCTAAATTATTTTTGTAAACTACAATGTCGTTATGACTAGCCCGTTCTAATACAGCGGCTTGAACAATACCTTCCGGCAAAACTGTAGGGACATCTTTTAAAGAATGTACGGCTATATCTATCTTCCCATCGAGCATAGCGACGTCTAGATTTCGTGTAAAAACACCTACAATTCCTAATTCGTAAAGTGGTTTGTCTAAGACTTTATCGCCTTTAGAATCTATTTTTATAATTTGACTCTTAATATTTAAGTTTTCAAGTTGCGATTGTACTAATTTTGCCTGCCACATAGCCAGC
Source organism: uncultured Flavobacteriaceae bacterium (assembly GCA_964564475.1). Taxonomy (GTDB): domain Bacteria; phylum Bacteroidota; class Bacteroidia; order Flavobacteriales; family Flavobacteriaceae; genus CG1-02-35-72. The sequence continues at coordinate 2,717 of CAZMBM010000090.1, forward strand.
TCACTAGAGCGGGTGCCAATTCTAATTATTCTTTCGTTCATAATACTTCTTCGAACTCAAATACCCTTCGCATAACATCTATACTTTTACCTATTTGAGTGTTGTCTTGTTTTAAATGTTTTGCGAATTTTGTGGTGATTTTTTGAATTAAATGCGATGTAATTAACGCCGCTTGTTCGGTATCAAAGTTAGGGTTTTTCTTTTTATAAAAATCAATACCTTCATTTTGTAAAATCTCTAAAGACTTTTTTAATTCAAGTATGGCCGGAGTATGTTTCCTACCACTGATCCATTCTAGTAATCCCGTTTTATTCTCTTCAATTATGGCTTCTGCCAAAGGTATTTGTTCGCGTCGTAAAGCCAAAGTTTTATCGGTTATTTTAGACAACTCATCAACATCAACCAAGGTTATGTTTTTATTATTCCGAATGTGTGATTCTACATTCCTCGGCATAGATAAATCTATAATTATCAGTTTTTTATCTCTTGATATATGCTCTTGTGTAACAGTTGGTTTTGAAGCGCCGGTAGCCACAATAAGTATATCGGCCTTGGCAATTTCCTCTTTGAGATTTTCTTCTTTTTTGGCTACCAAATTATACTGTTCGGCAAAGTGTTGTGCTTTTGAGTAGGTTCTGTTCATAAGAACAACATTATCCAAGGTCATGTATTCTTTAATATTTAAAACAGTGTGTTTTCCTATAGTACCCAAACCGTATAACAGCACTTTTTTAGATTTTAAATCTTTGATGTTTTCTTGTAGATATTGTATGGCCGCATATGATACCGTAGTTGTTCCCGAACTTAATTTAGTTTGATTTTTAACTTGTTTACTCGCATGCAATGCCGCATTAAAAAGGCGTTCTAAAAACATATTTATAACGCCCAGTTCTTTAGCCTGATTAAAAGCTTCTTTTATTTGGCCAACTATTTCGTAATCGCCCAAAATTTGACTGTCTAAACCTGTTGCAATTCTAAATGCGTAGTTTATGGCTTGATTGCTTTTATAAATATGCGATACCTTTATAAAATCATCAACGGTACCGTTAGAATAGTTACACAGTTCTTCAATAAGTTCAAATGGGTGTTTTGCAAAACCAAAAATTTCGACGCGATTACAGGTAGATAATACTAAAACACCTTCACTTCCTTTTTTATTTATTGCCTTTAAAAGTTTTATTTGATTTTCTTTTGAAATACTAAATTGGCTTCTCATACATACATCGGCTTTTTTATAACTTAAGCCTACATTATAAAACTTCATTACAGTATTTTCATCCATAATTTTTTAATTTACATTGCAAATTTACAACTATCTTTTTCAAAAATATTACGCTAAAAGAACTTTAAATAGCGCCATTGGTTATTAAATAAATTTTGTATATTTGCTTACAATAATGCTGATTTACAGCTTATAAACTTTTTTTTTAATTAATATATGACAAATATCATCTTTTATGATATATAACAAATATAGCGACAAAAACCCTACCGTTTTTTTTGATGATCCCGAAAAAAAATCGGTTTTAGTCATTGAAAATAACGGCGTTGAAAATTTGCACGAAGAGCAACAAATAAGCGCAGACTACATTCAATTTTATTTTTGCTTAAAAGGCGCCTCTAAAGTCGCTTTTAACATGCCTCATTGCAGTATAGAACTCAAAGCTTATAATTCTTGCTTTACTTTTTTTAAAGCCGACAAGATGAATTTGTTTTTCGATTTACAACCCAATACAATTTTAGTGGGTATTTTGTTTAAGGTAAATCATTTTCATGAATTATTCTCTGATGTAGATGGCGATAATTTTCCTATTCAGAATTTTGACACCAATCAAACCATCTTACAAACAAAATCTATTTCATCTGAAATTGCCAATTCTGTTGAACAACTTATTTCGCGTGACATTAACTCCTCGTTTAAAAAACTATATGTCAGAGGCAAAGTTTTTGAGATTTTAAGTCTCTATTTTAACGAAACCTTTAACGAAAATGTTGAACAATGCCCCTTTGTAGATAATTCAGACGAAATTGTTAAAATTAAAAAAGCCCGTGAACTGCTTATTAAAGATTTTAACAATGACCCCACTCTCGAAAGTTTATCAAAAGATATTGGGCTCAATATTAAAAAATTAAAAATCGGATTTAAAGAACTTTACGGCATGCCTGTATTTACCTATCTTTACCACTATAAAATGGATTATGCTCGTAAATTATTAGACCTTAAAAAGCAAAATATTAATGAAGTTGCCAATATAGTTGGCTACAGTTCTGCCACCCACTTTATAGCGGCTTTTAAGCGCAAATTTGGCATCACACCCAAACAATATTCACTAACTAAATCGCAAATAATTGACTAAAAAAGGCGCCCTATTGGTCAATCTCGGTTCACCCGAGAGCCCCAATCCAAAAGATGTAAAAAAGTATTTGGATGAATTTTTAATGGACAAACGGGTTATTGATATGCCTTATATCTCTCGCTTTTTACTCGTAAAGGGTATTATTTTGAATACACGTCCTAAAAAATCGGCCAAAGCTTATCAAAAGATTTGGACAAACGAAGGTTCTCCTTTAATTGTTTTTTCAGAAAAATTACTCAAAAAAGTTCAAAACAATAGCTCTATCCCTGTAGCATTGGCTATGCGGTACGGTAAACCGTCTTTAAAAAGTGGTATAGAACAATTGGTTGCTCAAGGCGTGACCAATATTTTTCTTATACCCTTGTACCCACAATTTGCTATGGCCACAACCGAGACCATAACAGCCTTAGCTCAAAAAATTGTAGACAAACATTTTTCACATGTCAATCTAAGCTCGTTACCCGCATTTTACAACAAACCCGATTATATTGAGGTATTGAGCAACAACATTGACAAACACCTAAAAACACAAAAGCCCGAACACCTTCTTTTTTCGTTTCACGGTGTCCCCGAAAGGCATATTAAAAAATCAGATATCACAAAATCACATTGTAAAATAGATGGCAGTTGCTGTCAAACCAAATCGCCCGCCCATGAATTTTGCTACCGCCATCAGTGCTATGAAACCACACGTTTGGTAGCGCAAAAACTCAGACTAAAAGAAGACGCTTACAGTGTTTCTTTTCAATCGCGTTTGGGACGTGACCCTTGGTTACGACCTTACACCGATAAAACCATTGAAAATTTAGCCAAAAGTGGTTTAAAAAATTTAGCAGTGGTTACACCAGCCTTTGTAGCCGATTGTTTAGAAACTTTAGAAGAAATAGGCATGGAAGCCAAACAGTCTTTTTTAGAAAATGGCGGCAAAATATTTAACACCATTCCGTGTTTAAATGACGATACCGCTTGGGCACAAACACTTGCTCGTTGGATTGAAAAAAATTAATTATGGACTATTTATACATCAAATCGCTACATATAATTTTTGTAACCACTTGGTTTGCCGGATTGTTTTATATCATCAGACTCTTTATTTATTACAAAGAAGCCGAAGATAAACCCGAGTTAGAAAGTGCTATTTTACGCAAACAATACCTTTTAATGAGTAAGCGGCTACTTTACATTATCACTTGGCCATCGGCTATCTTAGCCAGTATTTTTGCCTTTTGGATGCTCTTTAAAATGCCTGTGTATTTAACCCAGCCTTGGATGCTAATAAAATTAGGTTTTGTCTTGGCGCTTTATCTTTATCATTACTCTTGTCAAGTAATCTATAATCAAATGACGCACGGCGAAATTAAATTTTCGGCCTTCGGACTTAGAATATGGAACGAAGTAGCGACCATTATCTTGTTTGCCTGTGTTTTTTTAGTAGTCCTTAAGAGTACAATAGGGTGGCTATTTGGTGTGGCAGGAATTGTTGGTGTCTCTATACTACTTATGTTAGGTATTAAAGTTTATAAAAACATTCGTGCTAAAAACAGCTGGGACAAAGACAGTAGTTAGTTTGTTACTGTCTTTTTAGCATTTTATTATGACTAAAATCATTAAATAGAAGCGTACTAATAACTAATTTTGAGCTTAGATTTTTAATCACAAATCATACTAATATGAAAAGATTAGTTCTAGGAAATGAAGCCGTGGCACAAGGCGCTTTAGACGCCGGTATCTCTGGTGTTTATGCCTATCCCGGCACGCCCTCCACAGAAATAACACAATACATACAAAAGTCGGATAAAGCACGAGATAATCACATCCATACAGAGTGGTCTGCTAACGAAAAAACCGCTACAGAAGCGGCTCTTGGGATGTCTTATGCCGGTAAACGCGTACTGGTTTGTATGAAACACGTCGGTTTAAATGTGGCTTCAGATGTCTTTATGAATATGGCCATTTCGGGCGTCAACGGCGGTTTGGTATTAATCATAGCCGACGACCCTTCTATGCACTCTTCACAAAACGAACAAGACTCACGCTATTATGGCAAGTTTGCTATGGTGCCTATTTTAGAGCCCAGTAATCAACAAGAGGCCTACACCATCACGCGTTATGCTTTTGATTTATCAGAAAAATATGAACTGCCTGTAATTTTAAGGATGGTCACACGCCTGTCACACTCGCGTTCTACCATTAACACTTCTAAACCTAGAGCAGAAAACACATTGAGTTTACCTAAAGTAACCAAACACTTCGCACTAATTCCGTCGTTTGCCAAATCGCAATACGAAAAATTAGTTGCCAAACAATCTGTCTTACTGGAGGAATCAGAAAACTCAAAATTCAATACTTTTTATCAAGGTAGCGATAATTCTATGGGCATAGTCACTACAGGTATCGCCTACAATTACTTGATGGAAAATTTTCAAGACAAAGCCTGTCCCTATCCTGTGCTAAAAGTCCAACAATATCCTGTTCCTAAAGAAAAAATCAAAAAAATATACCAATCGTGTAAACAAATTTTGGTTTTAGAAGAAGGGTATCCAATTATTGAAGAGCGTCTTAAAGACTATTTTGATATAGACACCAAGGTTATAGGACGCCTAAGCGGTGCCGTTCCCAGAACAGGCGAATTAAATCCCAACAAAGTGGCTAAAGCCCTGAATTTAATTGACGATATCGCTTATGAAGTTCCCGATATTGTTACCGGACGTCCACCCGAATTGTGTGTAGGCTGTGCCCACCGCGATTTGTTTGACTCTATAAATTCTCTTATTCCTGAAATTGGCGACAAACATGTTTTTGGCGATATTGGGTGTTATGCTTTGGGGTCGTTACCGCCGTACAACACCATAAATACCTTAATAGATATGGGTGCCTCAATCCCTATGGCCAAAGGCGCCAGCGACGCCGGTCTTTTTCCGACTATAGCTATTATTGGCGATTCTACTTTTACCCATTCGGGGATGACGGGTTTATTAGATGCCGTTAATGAGAACAGTCCTATTACCGTCATAATTTCCGACAATTCTACCGTAGCGATGACCGGCACACAAGATTCTGCTGCTTTAGGACGCCTCTTGTCTATTTGTAAAGGTATCGGTGTCCCCGAAGCGCATTTAAAAGTTATCAGCCCTTTACATAAAAATCACGATAAAAACGTCGAAATTATTCGGAATGAATTGTACCACAAGGGTATATCTGTAATTATTGCCCAACGGGCCTGTGTTAGAATCCCTAAAGTTCAAAAAGACAAAATAAAGGAAACTATTTTAATGCGAAGTCAAAATTAATTAAGATGCAAACAAATATTATTTTAGCAGGCGTGGGCGGACAAGGCATTTTAAGTATCGCCGCCGTTTTAGATATTGCTGCGTTACAGCAAAATTTCTACATAAAACAATCTGAAGTTCACGGTATGAGTCAACGTGGCGGTGCCGTAGAATCACATGTACGCATATCTGACAAGCCCATTTTTTCTGATTTGATTCCGATGGGTAAAGCCGATATTATCATTTCATTAGAGCCTTTAGAATTATTGCGGTACTTGCCATTCTTAAAAAAAGACGGTTGGTTGGTGAGCAATGCAACAGCTTTCGAAAATATTGACGATTATCCTAAAATAGAACAGGTTATAGCAAAAATTAAATCCT
>CAZMBM010000091.1:0-8706 GCA_964564475.1 uncultured Flavobacteriaceae bacterium
CAAATCCGGGGCAAATAAGCGTCACTTTTATATTGTATTTATACACCTCGGCACGCAGACTGTCAAAAAAACCGTGAAGGGCATGTTTAGAAGCCGCATAACTGGAACGGAGGGGAGTTCCTATTTTTCCCGTAACACTTGTAACCACAACGTATCGTCCGGATTGTCGTTCTATAAAATGAGGTAACAAAGACTTTGTTAGTGCCACAGTTCCTAAATAATTAACCCTCATAATTTGTTCATCTACAGCAATAGCTGTGTTTTCGGCCAAAGAGCGTTGACTTATACCGCCGTTATTTATAAGGATATCTATATGCCCATAAACAGCAATAGCCGTTTGAGTAATGTGCTTAAAATCGGCATATTGTGCCAAGTCAAACGGGATGATATGTACATCATCGGGGTTCTGACAGTTCTTTTTTGTATCTAATAAATTGTTGGCATGACGTCCAGAAATAATAAGTTTGGCCGCTTCTTTAGAAAGGGCAAGAGCAGTGGCTCTTCCTATTCCGGAAGAGGCGCCCGTTATCCAAACGACTTTGTCTTTAAAATACATAGGCTTGTTTTTTATCAAAAATAAGAAGATTTTAACGTCAAATCTACTCTTATTTAAATAGAAAAGTGCAAATTTGTAAAACAAAAAATTAAAACGATGATTAAAAAGTATTTCTTCTTATTTTTATTTATAACATTTGGTCTGCAAGCGCAACATACTATAAAAGCAACTCTTATAAATCCCGGAAAAGAGACTTGGGCTATTTTATACAGGGTACAAGGGTTTCAACAGAACTACGTGGGGCAAGCCATTTTAAAAAACGGCTATTTTACATTTAAGCTCAATAAAAGTGCACAACCGGGTGTTTACAGATTAAAATATAAACTTGATAAAAACGATTATTTAGATTTTATATATAACAATGAAGATATTGAATTGTCTTTTGACCCCAAAAACTCCGGAAAAACGGTAAAGTTTATCAAATCTGACGAAAATAACATGTTTAAAAGGTATGCAGAAAGTATTGCCGTGCCACAGAGTAAATTAGATTCGTTACAACTCTTGTATTTTCAGCCTGCCGATGCCAAAAAAAATGCTAAAATCCGACAAGAGTACACAAAGTACTTAAAGGATGTTAATGCAGTACAACAGCAGTTTGAAACGATGTCAAAAAACATGTTGTCATACCATTTTATTAAAGCGAGTAAACGCTATAATGCCTCTGCACCCTATAAAGATCCTTCTAAATATTTGGTAGCCATAAAAGTGCATTTTTTTGATGCTATAGATTTTAACAATCCTCATTTGCTCAATTCTACACTTATAAACGACCGTATAAACGATTTTATTTTTTATGTAAATGTGTCGCAAGACCCTGGAACACAAGAAAATTTATATAAAAAATCTATTAATACGGTTTTTTCTAAAATTAGCAATTCCGCTCTTAAAAAAGAGCTCACATATAATTTAATAAATCGTTTTTCTGATAAAGAGGACAAAGTTATAACCGAATTTTTACTGCATAACTATTTTGACAAACTTCCTGTTAAAGATCAAGATTTGGCTTTTAGAAAATCTGTACTTAATAAAATGAAGACAAGCATAAGTTCTAAAGCGCCAAATATTACATGGCAAGACTTTAGCGGTAACCACAGTTTGTATGAATTAAAAGGTGCTAAATATTATTTGGTATTGTTTTGGAGCTCTACCTGTTCTCACTGTTTAAAGGAAGTACCGATATTGTACGATTATATAAAGGATAAAAAAAATATTAAAGTTGTGGCTGTCGGGTTAGAGAGCGGACCAAATCCGTGGAATGCCGAAATGAGTAAATACCCTAATTTTATTCATGTTTTTGGTAAAAACAAATGGCAAAATAAGTTTGCAAAAGCGTACAGTATTCACGCAACACCCACTTATATTGTACTAGATGCCGATAAAAATATAATTTCTAAACCGTATGGAGTTGAAGACGTCAAAAAATATTTTGACAAGCTAAAAATGTAAAAAAGCATCTTCGAGGTGCTCCAGTCGGGTGCCACTGTTGTTTTTTATAATACCGATAATGTCAAAACGGACATTGACGTCTAAGTCGTTTTTGATGACGTAATCGTCAATAGCTTCTACTAACAGTTTAATCTTTTTAGGTTTTACAAAATCTTGCGGGTCGCCAAAATAGTCGGTAGAGCGGGTTTTGACTTCAACCACGGCCAACAGGTCTCCTTTTTGTGCAATAATATCCACTTCGGCTTTGTGAAACCGGTAATTGGTTTCTAAAATAGTGTAACCGTTTTTTAACAGAAAAGCAACGGCCAGTTTTTCACCTTTTTTACCCAGTTCGTTGTGTAGTGCCATGTCAATTGTAAAAATCTATAACCGATTTGTTTTTCTTTACCGTCATTTTAATGTTACGGCCCAAAATTAAGGCGCGGTTATCGGCCTCATGACCGGCCGGAAAGTTAAAAAGGACAGGAAAACGAGCATTTTTTGTCGCTTCTAAAATAATGTCTTCTACACGGCGTCCAAAAGGATTTGAATTCTTTTTTAAATCGGTCATTTCGCCCACAATAATACCTTTAATCCGGTTAAAATAGCCACTGCGTTTTAAAGCGTAAACCATCCTGTCTATACTGTATAAATATTCTTCAACATCTTCAAAAAACAAAATTTTGCCGGCGGTATGTATAGAAGAATCAGAGCCGAGTAAACTTTGCAATATAGACAAGTTACCCCCTACCAATTGTCCTTGGGCTTCGCCCAGCCTGTTTCGGGGCGACGCTGTTATTGTATATTTTAAATGTTTACCAAAAAGAGCCTTTTTAAAAGTTTTAACCGTTTTAAGGCGTTCTTCTTCTTTAACTTTCATATTTAAAGGCATCATGGCATGCAGGGTTTCGTAGCCCAAATTGTGTAAATGGCTGTGTAAAACCGTTATGTCTGAATAGCCGATTAGCCATTTGGGGTGCTTTTTAAATTCCGTAAAATTTAAATGGTCTACTATTCTAACTGTACCGTAGCCCCCCCGGGCACACCAAACAGCTTTTACAGCGGGGTTATCTAAGGCTTTTTGCAAGTCTTCGGTACGTTCGGCATCGGTTCCCGAAAAGGAAAAATCATGGCCAAATAAATGGGCGCCTAAAACAACGTGTAAACCCCAACTTTCGGCCAGTTTAACGGCTTTTAAAATAACCGCTTTGTTTTTTATGGCACCCGCAGGCGCCACAATAGACAAGGTGTCGCCGCGTTTTAAATAAGTTGGCGTGATTAAGTGTTTTGGCATGGTATTATTTTGAGCTTTTATGGATATTGTGCCTAGCAGTATAAAAGACAAGAGGCGGCTAATTCTACCTATTTTGCTTTTTAACATAATTATCTTTTTGTAAAAATAGTACAATTAAACAAAAAGACAAAAGTAAAACCGGCCGTTACCCATTCTTAAATAGGATAAAAAAAAACAAAACCCTAAACCAACATTAATTCCTACTTTTGTACTTTCTTAAAAAGAAGTGATGAACGATTTTAAAAGATACACCATAACAGCGGCTTTACCCTACACCAACGGCCCTGTTCATATCGGACATTTGGCGGGTGTTTATGTGCCGGCCGATATTTATGCGCGTTATTTACGTTTAAAAGGACGTGATGTGCTTTTTGTATGTGGTTCTGACGAGCACGGTGTCCCGATTACGTTACGCGCTAAAAAAGAAGGCATTACACCACAACAAGTGGTAGATAAATACCACGCCATAATTAAAAAATCTTTTGAAGATTTTGGTATTTCTTTTGATAATTATGCGCGCACTTCTGACCCAATTCATCACAAAACGGCTTCAGATTTCTTTAAAAAATTATATGACGACGGTAAATTTATAGAAGAAACATCAGAACAATTCTATGACGCTGAGGCCAAACAGTTTTTGGCCGACAGGTTTGTAATAGGCACCTGCCCAAAATGTGGTTTTGAAGAAAGTTATGGCGACCAATGCGAACATTGCGGGACCAGTCATAATGCGACAGACTTAATCAATCCCAAGAGTGCTATTACCGGCAATAAGCCCGGTTTAAAAGAAACCAAACACTGGTACCTCCCCTTAAACGACTACGAGAAATGGTTGCGCGAATGGATTGTTGAGGGTCATAGTAAAGATTGGAAAACAAACGTTTTGGGTCAAGTAAAATCGTGGTTGGACGACGGTTTGCGCCCCCGGGCTGTGACGCGCGATTTAGAGTGGGGTATTCCTGTTCCCGTTCAAGGGGGCGAAGGGAAGGTATTGTACGTGTGGTTCGACGCCCCTATCGGCTATATATCGTCCACCAAAGAATGGGCTTTACGCGAAGGTAAAGATTGGACACCTTATTGGAAAGACAACGACACCAAATTGGTACATTTTATCGGTAAAGACAATATTGTATTCCACTGTATTATATTTCCGGTGATGCTTAAAGCCGAGGGCTCTTTTATTTTACCCGACAATGTACCGGCCAACGAATTTTTAAACCTCGAAGGGGCTAAAATATCGACCTCAAAAAATTGGGCGGTGTGGTTGCATGAGTACTTAAAAGATTTCCCCGACAAGCAAGACGTGTTGCGTTATGCTTTAACAGCCAACGCCCCGGAAACCAAAGACAACGACTTTACCTGGAAAGATTTTCAGGCACGCAACAACAACGAATTGGTGGCCATTTTTGGTAATTTTATCAACCGTGTAGTGGTGTTAACCCATAAATACTACGGCGGCAAAGTCCCACAAGCCGGTGACTTTACAGATGTTGATAAAGAAACCTTAGAAAAATTACAGCAATTCCCCGGAATTATAGCCAACTCTATTGAACGTTATCGTTTTAGAGAAGCCTCTCAAGAATTGATGAATGTAGCCCGTTTGGGAAATCAATATTTAGCCGGAGAAGAACCTTGGAAAGAGATAAAAACCAATCCAAAACGTGTAGAAACTATTATGTATATTGCTTTGCAAATAGCAGCAAGTTTGGCTGTTTTGTCGGAGCCCTTTTTGCCGTTTACATCAAGAAAGTTGAAAGAGATTTTGTGTCTTAACGGGGAAGTCCTGAATTATCAAGACGACGTGGTTACCCCTTTAAAGAAAGAGATTGCCACATCCCGGCAAGTCGGGATTCGCAAAGACGCTGTTATTCCTAAAGCGTTTCGAAATAATCAGGGTGATAAGCCTACCTGCCTGACAGGCAGGGAATCTTTAAATTGGGATACAATTTCTAAAAGTACGACACTTTTAAAACCCGGTCATAAAATAGGTAAACCCGAACTGCTTTTTGCTAAAATTGAAGATGACGAGGTTCAAAAACAGTTGGCTAAATTAGTGGCTTCAAAAAAGTTGAACGACGCCTCAAAACAAACGGTTGAACCCCAAAAACCAATCGCTTCTTTTGACGATTTTGCAAAGTTAGATATGAGAATCGGCACTATTATAGAAGCCGAAAAAGTCCCTAAAACCAAAAAACTGCTCAAGCTGAAAGTAGATGTGGGTACGGATGTTAGAACCCTTGTGAGTGGTATTGCCGAAAGCTTTACACCACAAGAGCTTATAGGTAAAAAAGTGACGGTTTTGGTCAATTTGGCGCCTCGTACAATCCGTGGCGTTGAAAGTCAGGGTATGTTGTTGATGAGTGAGGCCCATGACGGCCATTTAACTTTTATTACACCTGAAAAAGAGATGGTGGACAATGGTGGAAAAATAAGCTGATTTAGAATTTTTCGCGTTTTGTAACTTGTGTTTTGCCGTTTATTGGTCTCAATTGTTAGTTAAAACAATGTACTTAGTACAAGACTTTACATTTTTACAAATGTTAAAGTCAGAAGTTTGGCACCCAAAGTCTGGAGTCATTTGCTTCTAGCGGCCTACCTCTGTCGTCAAGTCTTATCAATAATTTTAAATAGAATTTCAATCTACAAGTAAACTTCTGTGCTTTAAGTGTATAGGGGTTTAGTTGCACGCTTAGCATAAAGGTTTTATAATATTTTTGCTGATAAATCCGTGTCTGTCATCACAATAAGCGTTATCAATGTTTCGTAGTAAGTTTAACCGCAAAGAGCGCAAAGGTTGCGCTAAGTTCGCTATGCGTGATTTTTTAGGAAATAATTAGTGATAATAATAACTGGCAAAACCCCTCTTAAACTAAAGAAAAATTTAAACCGACAGCCTACTGAATACTGTTAACTGTCTTATTGGCCAACTGCCCACACGCCGCATCGATATCTTGCCCCCGACTGTGCCGTACATTAACCACAATATTATTGTCTTCAAGGCATTTTACATAGTTGTTGATGGCTTTTTGGGAAGCTTTTTGAAACACACCGTCATCAATGGCGTTGTACTCAATTAAATTAACCTTAACAGGAACCTTTTTACACAATTTTACCAGCGCATCAATAGCTTTTTGGTCGTCGTTAATATTTTTCCACACCACGTATTCAAAAGTAATACGCCGCTTGGTTTTGGCATACCAATATTGTAAGGCTTCCAATAAATCGGCAATGGGACTCACTTCATTAATGGGCATCACTTGAGAGCGGCTATCGTCTATTGCCGCATGTAACGACACGGCCAAATTGAATTTTACACCGTCATCGGCCAATTTTTTTATCATTTTAGGCAGTCCAACCGTAGAAAGTGTGATGCGCTTGGGCGCCATAGCCAAACCATCGTCCGATGTAATTTTGTCTATAGCCGCCAATACATTTTTATAATTTAAAAGCGGTTCGCCCATTCCCATAAAAACGATATTTGACAGTTTGCGCCGGTGATACAATTCGCTTTGACGGTTAATAAGCACTACCTGATCGTAAATCTCATCGGGATTGAGGTTGCGCATCCGCTTTAAGCGGGCCGTGGCACAAAAGTGACAATTTAAGCTACAACCCACTTGGCTTGATACGCATGCTGTGGTACGGCTTTCGGTGGGAATTAAAACCGACTCAACCACCAAACCGTCGTGTAATTTTATGGCATTTTTTATGGTGCCGTCGTTTGAACGTTGCAGGTGGTCAACTTTAATATGGTTGATTACAAAGTTTTCCGATAAAAACCGGCGTGTTTCTTTAGACAGGTTGCTCATCGCGTCAAAACTATGCACGGCTTTACCCCATAACCATTCGTAAACCTGATTGCCTCGAAAGGCTTTATAGCCTTTTGATACAAAGAAATTTCTCAGTTCTGTTTTTGATAGCGCCCTGATGTCTTGTTTTTGAATCATAAAGTGCAAAAGTAGGGATTTTTTAATGCTTGGTTAGCCTCGCAATAACGAAAAAAATAAAGCTAATATTCAAAAACACCCCTGCCGATGGCATCGGCTGTCCCCTCCAAGGGGACATTTATCGGTGTTTTTTTTAAGAGAAATTAGAGCAAAAATTTTGAGATTTAATATTAAGGCAGAACACAAAATCTGAAACAATTGTCGCTACTGAAAGCGTCAGTTTGAGTGTCACGCCAACGGCGTGATGTATCGAAAACAAGCGAATGAAATTATTGAAAATTTCTCGACCTACCTTTGAGATGGGTACACTTCCGATTGTCATCGGAACCACTCGAAGTGACGAAAAAGTATATATTTTTGTTTATTACAATTTGAGTTAGGGATTGCCACAGTCAGTACCGATAAAAAATCAGTACTTCCCTGGAAATGACGAAGAAAATAAAGTTAAAGATTGCCGCGTCGGTTTTCTAAACCGCCTCGTATTCTATGATTAAAACAAATCCCTCCTTCCGCCAGAGGAGGGCAGGGCGGTGTTTTCAATTGTCAGTAAGAATTAAATGATTATTTGCTTAGTGTTCCTTGCGCTAAGTCTGCCGGCTAAAGCATTGCATCTGTGCCAATCATCACAATCAGCGTTATCAGTGTTCCATCACTAAGGTTTTTACTGTTTCACAAAGTTTTCTTTTAAATTATTAACCATATTAAAGTGATTAAAAAAATAGAATACTCGTAAAAAAGATGATTTTTAAATTTTAGTTTGCACACACTTAATTAGAAATACTATATTTGCACTACTAAAATGTGATTTTAATGAATTTAGCATTGATAAGACGCTTAAGCCCCTCTCTTATTTTATTATTTAGTTTGTTTTTAGGGAGCTGTGTTTCTAAAAAAGACTTGGTGTATTTTCAAGGAAACGGCGACAAATTAAATGTTCCGGTAAAATACGAGCTCAAATACAAACCCGATGATGTTTTAACCATTGCTGTTTCGGCTTTAGATTTAGACGCTATACGGCCGTTTAATTTATATGTGGCAGATTATAGAGGTTCGGGGAACAATCTTTTAACAACAGCCCCAACATTACAAACTTATTTGGTAGATGTGTCCGGTAAAATTGATTTCCCCGTCATTGGCAGTATTTCTGTTGCGGGATTGACACGTAATGAAGCCACGCATTTAATAACGGAGAAATTACGTCCTTATGTTAAAAACCCCATCGTTAACATTCGCTTGGTTAATTTTAAGATTAGTGTTTTGGGGGAGGTAAACAGACCGGGGTCTTTTACCATTCCCAATGAACGCGTCACACTGCCGGAAGCCCTGAGTCTGGCCAATGATTTAAAGATACAAGGCCAACGCGCCAATGTGATGGTGATTCGCGAGGTCAACGGGGAAGTGACCAAAAACTATGTGGATTTACGCACCAATGCCCTGTTCAGTTCCCCTTTTTACTACCTGCAACAAAATGACGTGGTGTATGT
>CAZMBM010000092.1:0-8574 GCA_964564475.1 uncultured Flavobacteriaceae bacterium
TCCAAACTTTTTTTACAGCTTGGCCTTGCCCTCTCGTTATTGGTTATTTATTTAGCCATGAACATAAAATCTTTTGACCGTCAGTTTAGTACACTTGAAGGTATGTTTAAGCAAGATGAAGTGATAGAAGAAATTCCAATTACCAAAATGGTAGAAACTGTAAAACCACCGCCTCCACCGCCTCCTGCTCCCGAAATAATTGAGGTTGTAAAGGACAATGCGAAGGTAGAAGAAGTGGTTTTAGAAGCCACAGAAACCGATGAGACAGAATCTGTAAAACCTGTTAGAATTGATGATATTAATGAAGTTACAGAAGAAGAAGAGGTTGTGGCCGACATCCCTTTTGCCGTAATTGAAGAAGCACCCATTTATCCCGGATGCGTGGGAACTAGGGCGCAAATGAGAAAATGTTTCAATGATAAAATAAACAAACTTATAAGGAAGAATTTCAGGTCTAGTTTGGCAAAAGACTTGGGCTTGTCACCCGGCATAAAAAAGATTTTTGTGCAATTTACTATAGACAAGAACGGAGACATAATAAATATAAAAACAAGAGCTCCTCATAAAAGTCTTGAAAAGGAAGCCATACGCGTTATAAAATTATTGCCTAAAATGACACCGGGAAAACAACGTAACCGAAATGTGAACGTCAGCTATATGCAACCCATAATTTTTAAAGTGTTAGAATAAATTAATTCTGCAAATTTATAGAATTGGCACTGCCAATACCAATAAGCCTGTCGTACCTGCTGCCAAATTCTGCAAAATAAACAAATACGGTATAGTTGTTTTCTGTCTGATAAAAACTTCCCGATATGGCATTTAAATCTAAGACACCTTCTTTTTTGGTGATGTATTTGTAATTATAAAAGCCTTGTTTGAGTAATAATTTTGTTTCGTACAGCTTGCTTTTAGTATTGAAAAACAACTCATTTTGGGAGCTTATTTGCCAATTATTAAAAGCACCGTAAACATAAATATGTTTGTCTTTATCAAAAGGTGTTTCAAGGCTAAAATGAACCCAAACATAATCGGCTTCGGTAATGGCGGTTTGGTTGTTAATCATTCTCACCACAAAATTGCCGTTTATATCCGGATAATAGGTATAGGGCACATCAAACCGGTTTTCATCAACGTATAAATAAGCATTGTACACATTTTTTAGTTCAATTTTTCTAATGTTATTTACCGCTGTTCGAATACTTTTGGTATCAAAATATAAATATTCATTACCGCCTGCAAAAAGACTTTTATCGGCATATTTATATATTAGCTGGGCTCCTGAGTAGTATTGGGGTTTTAATCCGTTAATAAGGGTATTCCAATCGTCATTTTGATAAAGGCTGATTTTTATTTCACCCCTGGGGTTATTGATGTTGAAGCCCGTATTATTAACTACAAATTGCACATTTTGATGGGTATTAAATTTACCGATGTCTTGACTTTTATGTACGCTGACACCTACGGTAACTTTGGGTTCGTAAACCATAAACCGTCTGGTAAAAATAAGAGTATCATAATCATCTCTAACTTGTAAAATGTAGTTACCGCTTATTTTAAATGACACCCTGTCGTTGGGCAAAAGCAAGGTATAATGTGTGTAGGGCTGGTAGGTATTAAAAGCATTGGTATAATCTCTAATATTATCCGAAGTTAAGCCGTCTAAATATTCTGTAGTTGCAATAGTACTTGGTTTCCAGTTAAAGTCACAGTGAATGAGTGTATAAACGTAATTTTTTTCATCGCCATCAAGATCGTCAAAAGATAATTCAATAGACTCTCCCAGTTTAATAACAGGCGCATAAGCATTTATTTTTAAAGGCCTTAACTGAATGCTTTTAATATTGTTAGGCGTATTTTCTTGTTCTATTTTTTGACTGTTAGCAGAAAGGTAAGACAATAGAAAAACGACACATATCAATATATATAAAAACCTTTTTTGCATAACTATTTTAAAGAAGCCTAAAACTAAAGAAAATATTTCTTAATCAGACTGGTTTTGAACTGTAAAATAACAGAATTTATTATCTCTACTCCAATATATTTTATAAATTTGCACAACTTTTTTATTATTTATAATTTAAATATTTAATATGTCACAAGACATTCATATAAAAAAGGGCTTAAACATACCTTTACAAGGTAAATCGGACAAAAAAATCACCCCATCCAAAAGCCCGAATCAGTTTGCAATTCAACCGACAGATTTTTATGGTTTAACACCAAAATTAAGTGTTAAAGTTGATGATACTATAGCTGTAGGCGATGTTCTGTTTTACGATAAAAACAAAGAACAAATAAAGTTTACAGCACCGGTTTCCGGCAAGATTGTAGCTATTAAACGAGGCGCTAAACGCAAAATATTAGCTGTAGAAATTTTGGCAGACGCCAAAGATACCTTTAAAGATTTTGGAAAAGCGGCCATAGATACCCTGTCGCAAGACAAGATAAAAGAAACTATTTTACAAAGTGGTTGCTGGCCTTATATTAAACAACGCCCTTATGATGTTATAGCAGACCCTGACATCGCCCCGAGAGATATTTATATATCGGCCTATAATACAACCCCTTTGGCGGTTGATTATGCTTTTATCCTAAAGGACAAAAAAGAGTCTTTCGCCGCGGGTATTAAAGTGCTTTCAAAACTTACAAATGGTAAAGTTAACTTGGGCGTTTCATCAGAAGACGCCTCTTTTTATAGCGATATTGACTATGCGAATGTCTATCGCGTAAGCGGTAAGCATCCGGCGGGAAATGTAAGTTTTCAAATAGCCAAGATTAAGCCGATAAATCAAGGAGAAAAAGTATGGGTTATCAATCCGCAAGATGTAGCCATAATTGGTGATTTATTTTTGACAGGACGCTACAATACCTCACGAATAGTGGCTTTAGCCGGAACAGGTGTTAAAGATCCCCAATACTACACGCTTAAAACAGGTCAAAAATTAAAAGAATTTTTTAAAGGAAAATTAAAAAAAGGCAATTATAGAATTATTTCGGGAGATGTGCTTACAGGGCTTAAAATAGACAAAGACAGCTATCTCAATTTTCACACCAATTTAATTTCGGTTATTCCTGAAGGCGATCATTACGACTTTTTAGGTTGGCATCCTTTTGTAGGAAATAACAAATTGAGCTTATCGCGTACTTTCTTTTCTTGGTTAACACCTAATAAAAAATACGATTTAGATACCAACTTAAATGGAGAAGAACGCGCATTGGTAATGACAGGCGAAATGGAAAAAGTCTTTCCGATGGACGTTTACCCCTTACAACTTATAAAAGCCGCCATGGTTGGCGATATAGAAAAAATGGAAAATTTAGGTATTTACGAAGTAGCTCCCGAAGATTTTGCATTGATAGATTTCACAAATACTTCAAAACTCGAAGCCCAATCTATTATGAGACAAGCTTTAGATTTGATGTTAAAAGAAGTAGGTTAATAATTAAGATATTTTGTATGAAATGAGCCATAAAACAAAGGTTAAACCAACCAAAATAATACATGGCGAATGACATCTGACCTTTAAAAAATAAAAATATACAGATGAAATTTATAAGAAAAACATTAGATAATATAAAGCCAAAATTTGAAAAAGGCGGTAAACTGGAAAAGTATGCGCCGGCTTTTTTTGCCATAGACACTTTTTTGTTTGTACCTAACCGTACTACAAAATACGGTGCGCATATACGCGATGGTATCGATTTAAAACGCGTGATGTTTACAGTTGTACTAGCCTTGCTTCCCGCCCTGTTTTTTGGTATGTGGAATGTGGGGTATCAACACTTTTCTCAAATAGACGGTGATTTGTCATTTTGGCATTTAATAGGTTATGGTGCGGGTAAAGTG
Organism: uncultured Flavobacteriaceae bacterium; assembly: GCA_964564475.1. GTDB lineage: Bacteria > Bacteroidota > Bacteroidia > Flavobacteriales > Flavobacteriaceae > CG1-02-35-72. The sequence continues at coordinate 3,851 of CAZMBM010000092.1, forward strand.
TTGCCATTGGTTATTGTATCTTATGGCGTAGGTCTGGGTATCGAATTTTTATTTGCCATTAAACGCGGTCACGAAGTAAACGAGGGGTATTTGGTAACAGGAATGTTAATTCCTTTAATTATGCCCGTAACAATCCCTTTGTGGATGTTAGCCTTATCTGTTGCCTTTGCTGTTATCCTTGGCAAAGAAGTATTTGGCGGTACAGGTATGAATATTTTAAATCCGGCCTTATTGGCACGGGCTTTTGCGTTCTTTTCTTATGCCCCTTATATGTCTGGCGACAAAGTTTGGGTAACAGGCACTTCTGATATCGATGCTATTTCAGGCGAAACCTTATTGGGCCATTTAGCTACAGGTCATAACATCACCACGCACAGTGTGATGGATATGTTTATGGGCTATATTCCCGGATCTGTTGGCGAAACCTCTGTTTTGATGATACTCATAGGAGCCGCCCTTCTTATTTTTACAGGTGTAGCCAGTTGGCGAATTATGCTGAGTTCTGTTATCGGTGCCAGTGTAATGGGCTTAATATTTAATGCCTTTTCGGTTAATGCATTGATGGCATTTCCTTGGTGGGAACACATGATGGTTGGAGGCTTTGCTTTCGGAATAGTTTTTATGGCTACAGACCCTGTGAGTTCGGCACAAACAACCAAAGGAAAATGGATATACGGATTCTTAGTAGGCTTTTTTGCCATTTTGATTAGGGTGTTTAACGGCGCTTACCCTGAAGGGGTTATGATGGCTATTTTATTGATGAATGTTTTTGCACCTACCATAGACCATTTCGTTATCCAAGGAAATATAAAACGAAGAAAAAATCGTTTAAAAAAATTAGTTAAAACGGCTTAATTATGAATAGAGATAGTAACGTATATACTTTTACTTTCGCTTCAATATTGGTTATTATTGTGGCTTTAATTCTGGCTTTTGTCAGCCAAGCTACCAAAGAACGCTACGAATTGAATAAAAAGAAAGAAAAAATGCAAAGCATCTTGGCGACCATTGGTGTAGATGTAAATCGCGACGAAGCCGCGAAGGTTTTTGAAACCTATGTCAAACAAAAATTAACGCTTAACGCTGACGGGTCGGTAAACACACAAGTAAAAGCCTTTGACATTAATTTAAAAAAGGAATTAAAAAAGGATCCTAAAAAACAGCTTTATCCTATTTATTTGGCAGAAATGAACGGTAAAAAATACTATATAGTACCTCTTTATGGTGCCGGTCTGTGGGATGATATTTGGGGTTATATTTCGTTAAATGACGATAAAAATACCGTTGAAGGTACTGTATTTGACCATAAAGGAGAGACCCCGGGTTTGGGCGCTCAAATAACCGAAAAGTGGTTTGAAACACAATTTAAAGGAAAAACAATATTAAAGGACGCTAAGGCCGGTTTTACAAACAATAATTTTATATCGGTTAGAGCTGTAAAAGGTGGTGCTAAAGCCGATGATATGCATGGTGTTGATGGCATTTCCGGAGGAACAAAAACATCAGACGGAGTCAACGACATGATTAAAGAGCGCTTGGCCCATTATTTAATCTATTTTCAAAAAAATTAATGCTTTAAAAATGTAGTTATGGCAGAAAAAGAAGGCTTATTTTCAAAGAAAAATATAAAACTTTTAAAAGATCCGTTAAACGACAACAATCCGGTTACTGTTCAGGTATTGGGTATTTGTTCGGCTTTAGCGGTAACCGTGCAATTAAAACCCGCTATAGTCATGGCCATATCGGTAACAGTAGTGATTGCCGCAAGTAATGTTATAGTGTCTTTATTGCGAAATTTAATTCCAAACCGAATCAGAATTATCGTGCAATTGGTAATAGTAGCCGCCTTGGTAATTTTAGTCGATTTAACACTTAAAGCCTATGCTTACGATGTGAGTAAAGAGCTGTCGGTGTTTGTAGGTTTAATTATTACCAACTGTATTGTTATGGGAAGACTCGAAGCTTTTGCTTTGGCCAATAAACCATGGGAATCCTTTTTAGACGGCTTGGGTAATGGCGTTGGTTACGGTATCATTTTAGTTATAGTCTCATTTTTTAGAGAACTTTTAGGCTCGGGAAAACTTATGGGATTTGAAATTTTAGGACATAAAGCCAAAACCATAGCCGAATCTACAGGTCTTTATGCTGTGGGGTACGAAGATAACGGTTTTATGTTATTGGCACCAATGGCTTTAATTGTAGTAGGTATTTATATTTGGGTACAGCGCTCATTTAATACAAAATTAATAGAACAGTAATAGCAGATAAATTATGGAATTAGCTAATATATTTATAAAAAGTATCTTCATAGACAATATGATTTTTGCCTATTTTTTAGGCATGTGCTCATTTTTAGCCGTTTCTAAATCGGTTAAAACAGCTGTAGGATTAGGCGCCGCAGTAATTTTTGTCCTTACCATTACGGTACCCTTTAATTACTTGCTAGACACCTTTATTTTACGTCCGGGGGCTTTACAGTGGTTAGACCCTTCTTATGCCGATATTGACTTAAGTTTCTTGAGTTATATCATGTTTATTGCTGTTATTGCCGCCATGGTTCAGTTGGTAGAAATGATAGTCGAAAAATTCTCTCCGGCATTGTACAGTTCATTGGGCATATTTTTACCCTTGATTGCTGTAAACTGTGCTATTTTAGGAGGCTCATTATTTATGCAACAAAAAGATTTTTCAACCGTAACCGAATCTGTTGTCTATGGTTTTGGATCCGGTATAGGATGGTTTTTAGCTATTTTGGCATTGGCATCTATCAGAGAAAAAATAACCTATTCAAATATTCCCGCGCCACTTAGAGGACTTGGTATTACATTTATCCTTACCGGATTAATGGCGATTGCCTTTATGAGTTTTATGGGTATTAAACTTTAATCAATTTTATTAAGCAAATAAATAATGGGAACAATTACAGCAAGTATTATTGCAATTTTAATTCTTACCATACTTTTAGTAGGCATACTATTAGTAGCCAAAGCAAAATTGTTACCTAGCGGTAACGTCCATATAAAAATTAACGGAGAAAAAGATATTGAAGTCCCTGCGGGAGGTACTTTACTGAGTACATTAGGAGATGCTAAAATATTTTTGCCATCGGCTTGTGGCGGTGGTGGTACCTGCCTACAATGTAAATGTCAGGTACATTCAGGTGGAGGTGAAATGCTTCCTACAGAAGCGCCTAACTTTACACGTAAAGAAGCTGCAGAAGGATGGCGATTGGGTTGTCAAGTTAAGGTAAAAGAGGATATGGAAATTACCGTACCCGAAGAGGTATTTGGTATAAAAAAATGGGAAGCGACCGTGGTGTCTAATTACAACGTGGCTTCTTTTATCAAAGAGTTTGTGGTTGAATTGCCCGAAGATATGCCTTATAAACCGGGAGGTTATATTCAAATTGAGATACCAAACTGTGAAATTAAATACAGCGATATTGATATAACAGCCCATCCCGAAGAACATCCGGGGGAACCCGATAAATTTAAACTGGAATGGGATAAATTTAAGCTCTGGCCTTTGGTTATGAAAAACGACCAAGAAGTTATTCGTGCTTATTCAATGGCCTCTTATCCCGCCGAAGGGCGTCGTATAATGCTCAATGTACGTATTGCCACCCCACCGTTTGACAGAAATATTGGCGGTTGGGCTAAAGTAAATCCGGGTGTGGCCTCATCGTATATTTTTGCCCAAAAACCAGGCGATAAGGTTACTGTGTCGGGCCCTTATGGCGAATTCTTTATCAATGAGTCTGATGCCGAAATGCTCTATATTGGCGGCGGTGCCGGTATGGCCCCAATGCGCTCGCATTTGTATCATTTGTTCGAAACCTTAAAAACCAAGAGAAAAGTTACTTATTGGTATGGCGGACGCTCTAAACGTGAACTGTTTTATGTAGATCATTTTAGACATCTCGAAAAACACTTCCCCAATTTTAAATTCTATATCGCTTTGTCAGACCCGTCAGAAGAAGACAATTGGAAGGTTAAAAAAGATATAAATGACCCTGATGGTGATGGCTTTGTAGGCTTTATCCACCAAGTGGTTATTGATAATTATTTATCTAAACATGAATCTCCTGAGGATATAGAATTCTATTTCTGTGGCCCACCCCTTATGAGCCAAGCCGTTGTTAAAATGTGTGAGGATTTTGGTGTACCCGAAGAAAATATACGTTTCGACGATTTTGGCGGATAAATAAATTTGAAAATATTTTTACAAACAAGCCCGATATTGAAAAATATCGGGCTTGTTTGTGTTTGCATAATTGATACGATGACTCAAAGTCATCGTATCAATATTTTCCTTCTTCGTATATGCATAATTTGCAAATAATGCAAAAATTAGCGATTTCGCTAATTTTTTTGGCGAAAACGCTAGAGTGAAAACTAGCGAAATCGCTAGACGCTCCTTTCGGGGGGGGGTAAAAGCCAATTTGAAAAATTAAAAAACATATAACACACACAAAAACAATATGTTAAAAATTCATTGTCTAGCGATTTTAGGGGGATTTTAAAACTACCTATTTCCGCTATTTTTTTGAGTAAAAATAATTTTTAAATTCGTGGTCGTAAAATTGACACCTTGTAAATAAGCGCTTAAAAACGGATAAAAAATCCCTCTGGTTAAAAATCTATTAGAATGAATAATATCAAACAACTACTAAAAAGAGCCGGCTTTATGCTGGCTCTTATCCTACTTTTATCGGCTAATACAGG
>CAZMBM010000093.1:0-3345 GCA_964564475.1 uncultured Flavobacteriaceae bacterium
GAGATTTATAATATATTTGACCGTATAAAATACTGTCAATGAAATCTTTTATCCTTTCTGCAATTGCCCTATTTTTTATTTGTCATGTTTCAGCTCAAAAGGAAGCCAATCATTGGTTTTTCGGTACTAATGCAGGTTTAGATTTTACAAATGCTACTCAAAATATGAGTCCCGTTGCAGACACTAGCGGTCAATTGGCTACCGTTGAAGGTTGTGCTACCATATCAGATTCTAATGGCAATTTACTTTTTTATACAGATGGTTCTACCGTTTGGGATAAAAATAATAACATTATGCCACACGGCGTCGGCCTCTTTGGAAATGCCTCAAGTACGCAATCTGCCATTATTGTTCCCAAGCCCGGAGATAGTAATATATATTATATATTTACGGTAGATGCACAAGAAGTTTTCCCTTCTACAAGTAACAGAGGATTAAATCTTTATACTGTAGATTTAACACTTAACGGCGGCTTGGGCGATGTGGTTAGTACCGCAGGGGTACCCGATGTTACCAATTTACTCCCACAACCTTCATCAGAAAAAATAACGGCTGTACTCCAAACCAATAAAATAGATTATTGGGTCATTACACTCAAAATAAATACTTTTTACGCTTACAAAGTTACCGGTGCAGGTGTTGATATTGCCAACCCTGTAACTTCTACTCTTACAACTATTTTTCAAGACCGTCGTGGGTATTTAAAGGTGTCACCTAATGGTAAGTTTTTGGCTACAGCCAATATGAGATCCGGTTTTTATTTTTATGATTTTGATATCACAACAGGTAAGGTTAGTAATCCGCGTGAGCTTAACTTACCTTTTACCGCTAACGGCTCCGGCCCTTACGGTGTGGCTTTTTCGTCACTGAGTAAAAAATTATACGTCACAACAGGCTCCTTTGACAATACAAACACCACAGTTGAGCGCTTGTATCAATTCAACCTAGACCAAACCAATTTAAATCAATCTAATTTAACTGCTTCGAGAGTACAGCTTCATTCATATTTAAATTCAAGATCGGCACTTCAATTAAGTTCTGAGGGTAAAATTTACCGAAATATAGACAGCCAACCTAAATTAGGTGTCATTACAAATCCTGACGCACTGGGCACAGCCGCTAATTACCAACATGCCGCTATAGATTTGGGAGGTCGTTTATCCCGTCAAGGTTTACCACCCTTTATCCAATCTTTTTTTATTGCAGATATCCAAGTATTAAACATCTGTTTTGGCGATTTAACCGAATTTTTAGTGAATTCTACCGAGCCTATTCTCTCTATGTTGACCGATTTTGGAGATGGTACGCCAACAAGTACATCATTGACGCCAAAGCATACTTATACGACCACAGGCAACTACACAGTAAGTGTTACCATCACTACGGCTACAGAAACTAAGACCATTACAAAAAACTTCAATATTTCTGCTGTACCCACAGCAACTACTCCTACAGATTGGCTGGTGTGTGATGATAATAACGATGGCCTTTTTGATTTTGACTTTTCACAGAAGGATGCTGAAATACTCAACGGACAAGACCCTGCTGTTTTCGCTGTTCAATATTTTACGGATGCTGCCTTTACACAAGAGATTACAGGTCTTTATACAAATACCACAGCTTATACTGCCAAAACTATTTACGCGCGTGTTGTTAATAAAGATAATTTTACTTGTGCGGCCTCTACCCAGTTTGTTATAAATGTATTCGACAGCCCAACACCTGCTTTAGCAACAGACATTCCCAATTTAGAAACCTGTGACGATACCCTTGACGGAGATGATACCAACGGTAGTACTACGGTAGATTTAACATCACAAAGTGCATTTATACTCAACGGGCAATCGGCCTTAGATTTTGACATAAAGTATTTCACTAATGTCGCCTTAACAAATCCTATTGCCAATCCAACTACTTATAAAAATACTGTGGCAGGTGGCCAAACTATTTATGTTTCTGTGCGTAACAAACTAAATCCGACCTGTAATGCCACCACCAGTTTTAATGTGGTGATACACCCCTTGCCCATTATAAACCCTGTAGTAACACTTAAACAATGTGATGTTGATACAGATGGAATAACCGACTTTAACCTTACCGAAAGTAATATTCTCATCAACACGCAAAATCCGGCACCTACCTTTACCTATTACCTTAGTTTAGCCGATGCACAATCTGGAGATCCTACACTGGCAATTACAAATGCCGATGCGTTTTCTAACAGTACCGCTTCTACAATTTACACACGCGTAGAAAATAGTTTTGGCTGTTTTAGAGTATCTCAGGTCAATTTATTGGCCTCTACCACCCAAATACCTGCCGGTTTTTTAGTCCCGCTTGAAGTCTGTGATGACACAACAGAAGATGGTATTGCTGCATTCGATTTTACTGATGCCACCACAGCCATTTTAAACCTTTTCCCTCCCGGACAAAATCTTGCCGTAAGTTATTACAGAACCACTGCCGATGCTTTAGCCGAACAAAATAAAATAAGCGACACAATTAATTATAGAAATGAGGTCGCCTATTCACAAGATATTGTGGTACGCGTAGAAAGTTTAGATAACAATGCCTGTGTAGGTTTGGGAACACATGTCAAACTGACAGTCAACCCACTGCCGCAATTCGATTTATTAGACAGTCAATTTGTGTGTTTAAACGATTTACCTTTAACTGTTTCTGTAACAAATCCTGCGGCTACCTACGACTATGTTTGGCGTAATGCCAGTGGCGCCGTTGTTGGCAACAACTCACCAAGTGTCAATCTTGTAAAAGGGGGCGAGTATACCGTAACAGCCAGAACCACAGACGGTACCAGTTGTAGTAAAACAAAACGCATCACCCTCATCGAAAGTGTTACGGCAACCATAGACAATTTAACAATTGTTGACGACTCTGATAATAATAGCATTGAGGTTACCATTTTGGGTACTGGCGTTTATGAAATTTCCTTAGATAATTTAAATGATTTTACACCGTTTATCGGCAATATTTACCGTTTTACCAATGTGATACCCGGTATTCATACTATTTATATCCGCGATCGTAATGGCTGTGGTCTAACCATAAAACAAGCCGTTGTTATTGGTTTTCCTCGTTTCTTGACACCTAATGGCGATGGTATTAATGACACTTGGAATGTAAAAGGTGCCAACTTACAACCCAACTCATTAATCTATATTTTCGACCGTTTTGGCAAACTTGTTGCCAAAGTAGATCCCACCGGCCCCGGTTGGGATGGTACTTTTAACGGAAGAAGACTGCCTTCCAGCGATTATTGGTTTACCGCAAGACTAGAGGATGGTCGTATAAAAAAAGGTCATTTTAGTTTGGTAAGAAGATAGG
>CAZMBM010000093.1:3445-8551 GCA_964564475.1 uncultured Flavobacteriaceae bacterium
AGACTAGAGGATGGTCGTATAAAAAAAGGTCATTTTAGTTTGGTAAGAAGATAGGCCTTATTAACAATCTATCTTGATTTTTTGTTGGGTATTTGTGAAAATATTATAATATATTTTTAGATTTTTCGCCCTTTCAAACTTCTTTTTATTCAATACATTTGCCATATGCCTTTTAAACTCATTTCAGACTTTACCCCTACCGGCGATCAACCCGAAGCCATTACTGCATTAGTAAAAGGTATTTTACAAGGTGAAAAATATCAAAATCTCTTGGGTGTTACAGGCTCCGGAAAAACTTTTACCGTGGCCAATGTTATAGAAAAAGTGCAACGTCCCACACTTGTTTTGGCACACAACAAGACCTTGGCAGCACAATTATATGCTGAGTTTAAAGCTTTTTTTCCTAAAAATGCCGTAGAATATTTTGTGTCGTATTACGATTATTACCAGCCCGAAGCTTACATCCCCGTATCGAACACCTACATAGAAAAAGACCTGTCTATAAACGAAGAAATTGAGCGTTTACGACTCAGTACCTCATCGGCTTTGCTGTCGGGGCGACGCGATATTATTGTGGTGGCTTCAGTTAGTTGTTTGTACGGTATTGGCAATCCGGTTGAATTTAAAAAGAATGTTATAAATATTGAAGTCGGACAACAATTAAGTCGGACAAAATTTTTACATACTCTGGTAACGAGTTTGTATTCGCGTACAGAATCTGAAGTAAAAAGCGGTACTTTTAAAGTCAAAGGTGATGTGATTACTATTTATCCGTCTTATGGTGACTTTGGTTATCGCATCCATTTTTTTGGCGATGAAATAGAAGAAATAGAAAGTTTTGACATTGCCGAAGGCACTTTTAAAGAAGCTTTTAAAAGCCTCAGTATTTATCCGGCCAATCTTTTTGTTACCAGTCCCGATGTACTCAACAATGCTATTGAACAAATTCAAGATGAACTGGTAAAGCAAGTCGCTTATTTTAAAGAAATAGGTAAGCACCTCGAAGCCAAACGCCTTAAAGAACGTACCGAATTTGACCTCGAAATGATAAAAGAGTTGGGTTATTGTGCGGGTATTGAAAACTATTCGCGTTTTTTAGACGGTCGGGCGCCGGGCTCACGGCCTTTTTGCTTACTCGATTATTTTCCGGATGATTATTTAATGGTTATAGACGAAAGTCACGTGACCATTCCGCAAACCCATGCTATGTATGGTGGCGACAGGTCTCGTAAAGAAAATTTGGTGTCTTACGGATTTAGATTGCCTGCGGCGATGGACAATCGGCCGCTAAAATTCGAAGAACTGGAAGCCATTCAAAATCAGGTAATTTATGTGAGTGCCACACCGGCCGATTACGAATTACAAAAAACCGAAGGCGCATTTATCGAACAAATTATCCGACCTACAGGCTTGTTAGATCCTTTAATTGACGTCCGCCCCAGTCTGAATCAGATAGACGATTTGATAGAAGAAATTCAGTTGCGCTGTGAAAAAGACGAACGTGTTTTGGTAACCACACTTACCAAACGCATGGCCGAAGAATTGACCAAGTATTTAACCCGTATTCAGATTCGCTGTCGTTATATTCACTCTGATGTGGACACCTTGGAACGTGTCGAAATTATGCGCGATTTAAGGTTGGGCCTTTTTGATGTGCTTATCGGTGTCAATCTTTTGCGCGAAGGTCTCGATTTACCCGAAGTGTCTTTGGTGGCTATTTTAGATGCCGATAAAGAAGGCTTTTTACGCTCGCACCGCTCACTGACCCAAACAATAGGGCGTGCGGCGCGTCATATAAACGGCCTAGCCATTTTGTATGCCGATAAAATCACCAACAGCATGCAACTGACTATTGATGAGACCAACCGCCGCCGTGCCAAACAAATTGCCTATAACACAGCGCATAACATTACACCAAAACAGATTATCAAAGCTATTTCAGATGACTTGTCAAAATCTAACATCTCAACTTTTCATTATGATGCCGCTGCGCAAAAAGCTGCCGAAAAAGACTTGGAATACCTCTCTAAGCCCGAAATAGACAAACGTATCCGTACGGCCCGTAAAAATATGGAAACAGCTGCTAAAACATTAGATTTTGTGGCTGCGGCACGGTTTAGAGATGAGATTAAAATGTTGAAGGAACTGTTGTGAAAGTTATAAACACCCCTCCCGAGTCTTCTTGTGGTAGGCAGGAGGATGTTAAGGGGTGTGTAAAATCTAATTTCCCTTTTTATAATCGGCTAAAAATTTAGCCAAACCAATATCGGTTAAAGGGTGTTTTAACAGCCCTTCAATAGCACTTAAGGGTGCGGTAATAACATCGGCACCCAACTTGGCACATTCTACAATATGCATGGTATGGCGTACAGAAGCGGCTAAAATTTCGGTTTCGTAACCGTAATTGTCATAAACCAATCTTATTTCGTCAATAAGGTTGAGACCGTCTGTTGAAACATCGTCTAAACGCCCGATAAATGGCGAGACATAAGTGGCGCCGGCTTTAGCGGCTAACAAAGCTTGTCCAACAGAAAACACCAAAGTACAATTGGTTTTTATACCATTATCAGAAAAATATTTAATGGCTTTAATACCCTCTTTTATCATCGGTACTTTTACCACAATTTGCGGATGTAAATCGGCTAAGGCTTCACCTTCTTTTACCATCCCTTCAAAATCGGTGGCAATAACTTCGGCACTCACATCGCCATCAACAATATTACAAATGGCAACATAGTGCTTTAAAATATTATTGGCACCGGATATGCCCTCTTTGGCCATTAAAGACGGATTGGTAGTAACACCGTCTAAAATACCGAGTTCTTGGGCTTCGATTATTTGGTCTAGATTGGCTGTATCTATAAAAAATTTCATTTTATTAGGATTTGTTTATAATTTAGAGGCAAAGATAAAATTAATGACACGGCTAGCCTAAAAAATTATACATACTTTTTAACAGCTTATTGCACAGAGTTTCACAGAGAATCCTAAAGATTCACAAAGTTTAACCACAAAGACGCAAGGTTTTACGCAAGGAAAAACACCACATGTTGACACTTTAAAATTTGTTGCCTAAATAATTGAAATATTATTTGGTGGAGTCATAAAATACGCAAAGAATGTTGAATTGAAATACTGTTATAATCAAACATCTAACGTCTAGGCTTTAATATCTTTTGTATTTTGGAATTTGTCTTTTGGTATTTTGAATTTTGAGTCTAGCATCTCTGCTTAGCATCTTTTGAATTTCATCTTTTGGTGCTTAACACTTATAACATTTTATAATTATTCATCAATAATTTCTCAAAAACCTTATCGGGTAAAATACGTTTGAGAACTATGGCGAATTTCTGCATAAAACTCCCCACCTTGTAATGCAATTTTGGTTTTTTGGTATTGATAATTTTATAAATAGCTTTGGCCATATTAATAGGATCTTCGCCACTGTCAACATCAGCATCCATTAAATCGAGATTGGCTTGATAGGTTTCTTTATAAGGAGAATCCTCGTAAACAGGTGTGTGATAACGTCCTGAAGCAATGTTTGTCGCAAAATCGCCCGGCGCTACATTCGTTACTTTAATGCCAAATTGTTTGAGTTCCATACTTAACGATTCGGTTGTGAGTTCTAAAGCGCCTTTGGTAGCCGAATAAACTCCTCTAAAAGGCAAGCCCATATAACCCGCAATAGAGGTTACATTGATAATTAACCCCTCTTTTTGCTGACGCATCTGTGGTAAAACCGCTTTTATAACATCTATAGCCCCAAAAAAATTGGTGTCGAAAACCTTACGCATGGCATCGGTAGGTGTATCTTCTATAGAACCTGTTATACCCATACCGGCATTGTTAATTAACACATCTAAACGCCCTTCTTTAGACACGATATTTGCTACAGCCTTTTTTATAGAAGCCATATCTTTTACATCTAAAGCCATTAAATTAAATGGATGATTTTGAATCTTTTCGGGATGCCGACTCGTACCGTAAACCGTAAAATCTTTCTGTTTCAGAAATTCTCCAACCGACTTACCAATACCCGAAGACCCGCCTGTAATTAAAATAACTTTACCCATTTATGATTTATGATTTATGATTTATGATTTAACAAAAGTAAAGGATTTGAAAGTAATATCCCGTCTTCCCTTAGAGTAAGAAATAAAATGGCAAATAAAATGTAACGATTTGAAGTCCTTCACGTGAGGGAGTACAGATATTTCGAAAAGGATAGAACAAAAAAATGGCAAGCTACCTACATCACACCGCTACGACCACGTACCCTTGCTGTGTTCCCACCCTGGGGGATTCCGAGGGAGCTGGTTGTGTAGGACTTGCCGCTGCAAATTTACAATCAATTTCTAATTGGGCAAGGCTTTTCACTTTATTTTTATGTAACAAAGACATAATAAACGGTACTAATTATTTATATTTGTTCAACATTAAAAATCTCATTTTATGGAAAACCAAACAAACTCGCCAAAACAAACCGCATTAACATATGGCCTAATTTTAGGTTTTATATCTATACTCATCAGTGTATCGACTTATGCAATGGGTACTTATTTAGAACAAGACTGGAAAACAAATGTATTGGGCATCATTGTTATGATTGTAGTTATTGTCTTAGGAATTAAGCAACACAAAAAAGCTAACGACGGCCTACTTTCTTTAAGTCAAGCCCTTAAAACAGGAGTAGGCATCGCCTTAATTGGTGCTGTTATTTCTATAATTTATACTGTGATATTTGCCAAATTTATAGAACCTGGTTTTATAGATCAAATAGTTGAACTTCAAGGTAAAAAAATGCTGGAAAGCAACCCAAACATTACAGATGATCAGATAGAAATGATAGCCACCGGCACACGAAAATATTTCTATGTAGCCACTACTGGAATGATTTTAATTGCCAATCTATTTATGGGTTTTGTCTTTTCATTAATTGCAGGTCTCATTATGAAAAGAGTCCCCGAACAAGATTACTAAAAAAATATTTTAAATGAATATATCGGTAGTAATACCTCTGCTTAACGAAGCAGATTCTTTACAAGAATTACACGATTGGATTGCACAAGTTATGCAATCCAATCGTTTTTCTTATGAAATACT
>CAZMBM010000094.1:0-8500 GCA_964564475.1 uncultured Flavobacteriaceae bacterium
TATTTCTCATTAGCGTGTCTACCTCCCGAAGTCTCGGGACCACCACGCCCGCATTATTTCTCATTAGCGTGTCTGCCTCCCGAAGTCTCGGGACCACCACGCCCGCATTATTTCTCATTAGCGTGTCTACCTCCCGAAGTCTCGGGACCACCACGCCCGCATTATTTCTCATTAGCGTGTCTACCTCCCGAAGTCTCGGGACCACCACGCCCGCATTTTCTAATTAAGGGTGCAAATATACATAATACTTACAAAAAGAAAAGTGCTAAACATATAATTTTATTACATTTGACATTCTAATTTATACTTTGTAAAATGACCCGAATTTCAACCTTTGTCAATCAAAATAAAAACCGCTTTCTAGACGAACTTTTCGAACTTTTAAAAATCCCCTCAATAAGTGCCGATAAGGCTTACGAAAATGATATTAATAAGGCTACCGAATTCATTAAAACTTCGCTTTTAAAAGCAGGATGTTTGTTGGCAGAAGTGTGCCAAACCCCCGGCAACCCCATTGTTTATGCCGAAAAAATAATTGATGAAAATTTGCCCACTGTTTTGGTATATGGCCATTACGATGTACAACCGGCCGACCCCATTGACTTATGGGATTCTCCACCTTTTGAGCCCATAATTAAAAAGACGAACCAACATCCCAACGGTGCTATTTTTGCACGTGGCGCTTGCGACGATAAAGGACAAATGTATATGCATGTAAAAGCCTTAGAATATATGACAAGTACCGGCAATTTAACTTGCAACGTGAAATTTATGATTGAAGGTGAAGAAGAAGTGGGTTCACCCAGCTTAGAATGGTATGTTAAACGCAACCAAGAAAAATTGGCCAATGACGTTATCTTAATTTCAGATACCGGTATGATTTCTAATCAGCAACCGTCAATTACAACAGGCTTACGCGGTTTGAGCTACGTAGAAGTAGAAGTTACCGGCCCCAATCGCGATTTACATTCGGGTTTATACGGTGGTGCCGTAGCCAATCCTATAAATATTCTCACAAAAATGATTGCTTCGTTACACGATGACGACAATCGTATTACTATCCCCGGATTTTATGACACTGTTAGAGAACTCAGCCTCGAAGAACGCGCCGAAATGGCTAAAGCGCCCTTTTCTCTAGAAGATTATAAAAAGTCTATCGGTATAAATGATGTGTACGGCGAAAAAGGTTATAGCACAAACGAACGCAATGCGATTAGACCTACCTTAGACGTCAACGGTATTTGGGGCGGTTACACAGGCGAAGGCGCTAAAACGGTTATTCCTTCTAAGGCTTATGCTAAAATATCTATGCGACTCGTACCCCATCAGAATCACGAGCAGATAACCGAACTGTTTACCAATCACTTTAAAGCTATTGCACCCAGTTGCGTTAGCCTAAAGATTACACCTCACCACGGCGGACTCCCTTATGTTACTCCTACAGACAGTGTTGGCTACCAAGCGGCGGCCAAAGCGCTGAACGATAGTTTTGGCAAAGCCCCTATTCCGGTTTATTCGGGGGGTAGTATTCCTATTGTCGCCTTGTTTGAAAATGAATTGCACAGTAAATCTATTTTGATGGGTTTTGGGCTCGACAGCGATGCCATTCACTCCCCTAACGAACATTTCGGGGTATTTAATTATCTGAAAGGGATAGAGACGATTCCGCTTTTTTATAAATACTATGCCGAAATGATGGCGGGGTAATTATGTTCTGTGTTTCGTGTTAAAAAGTTATTCCGTAGAACACCGTTACGAAGTAGTTAGCTATCGATTGTCTGAGTTGTTTGCTAAATATTATACGTTATTGGGGATTATAAAAACATCTTTAACTATTGTCCCATTCAGGTGACGGCTGATGTAACCAGTCGGGGTGTGTATTGTACCATTATAAGGGGAATTTGACACAAACTATAACTTTGATAACTGTTCAGTTTTCCTTCCCGCCCCCCTTTGACGAATCAATACAAAACGACATGAAAAAGTGGTAATAAGCTTGTCACATCTAACGCATAACTGCATACTGTCACTGCCAACTGATTACTATTCATTCTTTATTTTCATTTCAAAATCTGGGGTTTTTATACGTTTTTATATGATGCCAATACCAAGAAGGGGTTTTTAATTTTTGGATCAGACTTACACGTATCTCTTTTATGTAACAAGCTGTAATAATAGCCTTTGGATAGCCTAAAAGACGCGTAGCCAAAAAAATACTGTAGTTAATAAAATGGTTAATTTTTGGATAATTTATACTTAAGCTGTATCTAAACAATAGTATTCGTCCTAAAAAAGGTGTCTCTAATTTTCGGTTTTTGATTTTAAATACATCTTGTATCAGACTTAAATATAATCCCTTACGATAAAAATCGTAATTGTACTGTTGATAATCTTCAAATGCATTTGGTTTAGACAACAACAAAAATCCGTCATATAATTGACGTGGCATTATTTTGCCGTATAAAAAGGCTTTGTCGTTTATCTGATAATTTAAAAAATTATGAATCATTTGATGACCGTATGACGGCACAAAAATATTATTGACACATTGTTTTTCTTTAAAAATAGTTTTATAATCTAGATATGTTTTATGTGACTGTAACACCACAGCCCAATGGATTTCTACAGCGGCTATTTTTTCTTGATGAATCAATCTGGGGTAATGTTTTGATAATTTTTGATTGGCCTTATTGTATTCCGACAAAGGCTTATACCCTTCTTCAATCAATATATCTGCTGCTTGTTCTATTTGGTCTTTCGCTACTAAAAAATCTATGTCGCCTACCATACGTTCGCCAATATCGTTATATAAACCTTCTACTAAATGCGCTGTGCCTTTTAAAAAAATGGGAACAATATTGTGTTTTAAGAGTATTGTGTTAAGTGTTTTAACTTGATTCAGTATCTCTACATTGCGATTTCTGTTTAATCGGGTAATTTCTTCGAAATAAGAACACAAATCATCGGGCAAAAAGCTGAGCAAGTCTGCTCTTTTTAAATTGAGATACAAGGCCGGTAAAACCATATGCCCCGTACTTACCTTTACAATTTTCGACCAAATTAAGTCTCCTGACTTTATATCATTTAAGATTTCTGTACGTTTTTTAAAGTCTTGTGAAAGTGTGAGACATTTTCCTATAAAATATAAGGCTTGTTTATAGGTCATTTTAAACTTCCTTTAACACTACCAAACAGTAAAATTAATACCCCGGATTATCGGGTGTTGATTGGGCTTGTGCTTTTTTAGGGTTTAAAATAATAAAAGTAGCTAAGGCTGTATAAGCCGCATATTTTCCTGTTTTTATAAGGGCTTCTTTACGTGTGATTAAGCGCACATTCTTTTGGTTTTTACGTGGGGCTTTATCTGTATTTTTCATTGTTAACTGTAAAATAAATGGTCTGTTAGTACCAAACTATTTTGGTACTGTAATTTATGTTTGAAGATTGTATCCTGATAAAATAAATGCCCTTGGCTATACAAGGCAAAGAAACATTTTGATTTGTTGCGATATTTAGTTTTGTTGCGTAGATAAAACGCCCCAGACTATCATATAACTTTAAAGTTGCTTTTTGCTTTAAATTGCCAATTATCCTGATATTTTGAATTTGAGGCTGACTGATAATTTTGAATTTTGAATTTTTGACATCTTTTACAGCGAGAGTTGATAAATTGTCTAAAGTGTGTAAATAAAAACGTCCTACTCCATTAACATCAGAAGTCAATGTCATTGTATAATGCTTGTCTGTATCGTTTAGCTCTGTTAATAAACCCGATAAACGGTCTTCTAAATAAACTTTTTTTCTTAATGGCAAACCCGATACTTGGGCTTTAAAGCTTAATTGTGTGCCGGCAGCAGCCTCTAAACCAATGGGTATAACTGTGGTGTCATAAATACTATCGGGGAGTACTTGTAGCATAAAATTAATACCGTTATCATTTACCAATCTTGAATAAATACCAAAGCCGCCCCCATTGGCGTCAAAACGGCCGGCGTCGTAGCCCGGATCCAATCCTAAAGTAGCATTGGGCATATATTTAATAGTGGTGGTACGTGTTTTACCCGCATCATTACTCACAATAAGTCTAATACTTGGCGGCTCTTGTACGGCCATTTTTTGAAAAGTCACGCTTGATTGATTTGTACGCATAGCCGTGGTAAAATTGACAGTACTACCGCCCAAAACCGACTTAACAAAAAATCCTTGACCCGGTGCAATATAAGTCGCCCCTGATGATTGATTTATCAAATCATATGATGATGATATGGGATTCCACAGATAAATTGCCTGAAAAGAAGCGTCTAAAGCACTTGCATTTAAACTTATAAAATTATTAGCTGTATTAGCCGCACTATTGGCAAAAATAGACGACGGAAAAGGGTTCCCAATTAAATTCCACGCATTATTGGAAGCAGGATTGGTAACGACAATACTAACATCGGCCACAGCCACAGTTCCTGTAAAGGCTACCGTTCCATCAGCGGTTGTGAGAATTTCATAGCCTTTTCCTGCAATAAAGTTTCCGGCACCAGACATGTTGCCGCCACCACTTCCATCACTCGTCCAATGTGTCCATGCAGAAGCACTTCCTTTTGCGAATGAATTATCGTAAGGTGTTACGCTGTAGTTTACACCACTGGTGCCAACATTATTAGAGGCATTCGTAGCAAAACTGTTAATACTTTGTCCACCTACAGGAGCGCTTATTAAATGCCACTTATCTACGCCCGTCATATAACGGTTATATGTTATATTTCCTATTGTGGCTCCTGTGACGATTAGTGAGCCATTTACTGTGGCATCGGAATTTACAATGAAAGTGCCATTATTGGTTAAATCGCCACTAATTGTTAAACCTTTTCCCGCATTAAGTATTAACGAACTGCCGGCATCTATGGTTAAATTTCCAACAGTGTAATTTGTGCCCGAATTTATTATTGGTTTATTGGTGACATTGGGAATGACTACCTGAAAACTATTATCAGGAATGCCATTATTCCAATTACCTGCAACTGTCCAATCGGTACTGTTAGTTCCTGTCCAAGTAGTGGTAGAAATGGTAAAACCTGTTGTAGAAATAGGTAAAATAGCTTCACCATTTGATGTTTGGCGTGTCCAATTAGTTTTGTTATTTATCAATGATAAATAATCAGAATAAACTGTTTGGCTCGTTCTTGAGGCGCTGTAATAGCCGCCATCAGGAGACGTTGTTGGGTTAAATTCTAAAAAGTTAGTCCCTGCTGTTAAGCCGGTTCCTGTTAATTCGCCGGCGGTAAGTGTGGCATTTTTTATGCCGGCGATAAAAGTCGTAGGGGTATTTTGATCGGTTCCTAAATATGCCAAGAGTGTTTCACCTGTCGCCACCAAAATGACATTTTCGGGACTGCTAAGCGTACCTACCGAAGCGCCATATCTAGGGTTAGCACTGTTATCGGTATCGGTAAAAACCACAACTGTGCCCGCTTTTATAACCGAAGCCCCTGAATTCCAAGATAAAAACCCATCCGATCCGGAATCTGTAAATACACTATTGGTAGCATCCCAAGTTTTATCGGTAAAATAGAGTGTGGTATTGGCCGAAATATCGACAAGGGTTACAAATGCAAAATCATCATCACCATCTACATTTATGGCTGTAAAAGCGATGTCTCCTGCTGTTGTAATTTGAGACCAAGAAGTCAAATTAAAGCTTAAGACAAGGGTTAAAGCAAGTATTAAAAAGCTTTTATTTTTCACATCATTTAAAAAAATCAGATTAATCTTTAATGAATTCAGATTAAACTAAAAAATATTATATCCTTTAAAATGAAGGGATCGTCACTGCCTAAAAAATTAACCTAATTAAACACTTGAACTAAATTACAAATATATTTTTGAAAAAAATTATAAAGATTGGCTATTATTAAAATTTAGAATCTTTCTAAATAAATGACTTTTATTTGAAGATATTGATTAAAATCCGTATCCCGCAAAACGCAATAACGACGGGACTTTTGAAGCAAAAAAACCAAATAAACACTAAGCTTATTACAACATAATTTTGTAAATATTTATTATTATATTATCTGTTTTGCTCGATTTTATATAAGAATATGGTATAAATAAAGTTAATAATTATCTTTTTCCTGCGTATTTCGTAATTTGTTATGTGAAAAATCATCAAAAATACCGTATTTCGAGACGGTGAAAAACCATAATTGAAGAAGTGAAAAATAATTAAGGAAAGTCTAAAAAAAATCATCTAATCAACTTTTTTGAAAGTAGAAATTTGGGTACTTGGCATTATATTACAAAGGCTCTCAAAATTCAACCGCAAGGAGCGCTTTTGTAAAAGTTAAATGTTATTTGTTATACGTTATTTGAGATTTGAGATTTGAGATTTGAGATTTGAGATTTGAGATTAAAAAAGAAATAACACTATAAAAGGACATTTTCCTTATTTTAAGTCAGAATTATGAGTTGTAAAAACTTATAACATTTAACGGATAACTGACAAGCATTCCGGGTTCTGCGTTTCGTGTTAAAAAAGCTATTTCGTAAAGATTCTCAAAGTTTAACTGTAAAGGGTGAGATGAATACTGGCTTTGACTCAGACACTGACTTTAACTTTTCTCAATTTTGGAATTTTTAATAAGCTATTCCACAGAGATTCACAAAGTAACATGAAGATGCACAAAGGCTTAACCGCAAAGAACACAATGGTTTTACGCTAAGGTCGCAAAGAATACACTAACTCAAACACTGACCATAACTTTTGGTCTTAGTTTGGGTCAAAGTCTGAGTTCTATTGATGAGATCATCTCGGTTGTGCTTGGCTTATTCCTCGCGATGACGGATGCTGTTTTGAGCCTGCCTACCGCAGGTAGGTTTTGGGATTTGGAATTTGTCTTTCTCCTATCTGTCCTACGGACATCTTCCCAAAGGGAAGAAAATTTTACTTTTTGGAATTTTTAAAAGGCTATTCCACAAAGTGACACGAGGAGTCACAAAGCTTAACCGCTAAGGACGTCAGGTTTTACGATAGGGACGCGAAGACTATTGCATTGAAACAAATAACCTATAACTACTGATTCCGGGTTCTGTATTAAAATACCTGTAGTTTATAAATAGCCCTCCATCAAAAAGGGTTCAAAATTAGCGGGATGTATTACTTTAAATTGGGCATTGGGATAGGCTTTTGAAAAAGTTTTGGGTTCTCTAACTTTTGCTTTAGGATGCCACTTAAATTCGTAAGCATACAACTTGCCGTCAGATTCTTCTAAATAATCTATTTCTTGTTGTTGTTTGGTTCGCCAAAACCAATTATTGACCCATTTTTGGGTATATTTAACATATTTCATGCGTTCAGAAACTAAAAAATTCTCCCATAAAGCACCCACATCCGGACGCATTTCTACTTGATTAAAATTGGCAATTATGGCATTGCGAATGCCATTATCGTAAAAATATATCTTTTTGCTACTCTTTAATTCATTTCTTAAATTTCGGCTAAAAGACCCCAGTCTGAATATGACAAAAGCTTGTTCTAATAATAAAATATATTTTTCTATCGTTTTTGAATCGAGGCCACAAATCTGTCCTAATTCGTTATAAGAAACCTGATGACCGACTTGGTAGGCTAAAGCTTGCAACAGTTTTACCAATTTATCGGGTTTTTGAATTTTCTCCCACGATAATAAATCCTTATACAGATAGCTGTCAGACAGTTCTTTTAAGACTTCTTTTTCTGTACCAAGATGATTGACAACATCGGGATAATAGCCATATAACAACCTGTGAGGCAATAACCTTTTTTCGGTTAACAGACCATGGTGTTGCACCATTTCAAAAAAAGATAAAGGAAACATTTTGAATTCCCATTTGCGCCCAGTCAAAGGCTCATTTACTTTCGACGCCAGTTCAAATGAGGAGCTTCCTGTGGCTATGAGTTGCACTTCGGGAATTGCATCTGTAATTAACTTTAAACGCAACCCTACATTTTCTATGCGTTGCGCCTCGTCTATTACCAAGATATTGCACTGCCCTAAAAGCGCTTTTAAACGTACCGCCGAAATATTAGAAAACAAAGCTTGTATATCGGGTTCATCACCATTGAGCCAGAGGACTTTGTCATTTCCTTTTACGATTTTTTTTAGGAGTGTGGTTTTGCCAACCTGTCTGGCGCCCATTAAAAGAATGGCCTTGCCTTTAAAGAGTTTATTCCTGATTATATTTTCAAGAGTCCGCGTAATCATGACAAATAAGATTTAGAACAAATCTATGACTTTTTTGGATTTTAATCCTTATAATCATTAACTTTTTTGGATTTTGAAGTAATTATTCCACAAAGTGACACGAAGAGTCACAAAGCTTAACCGCAAGGAGCGCTTTTGTAAAAGTTAAATGTTATACGTTATTTGGGATTTGGGATTTGGGATTATAAAAGAAGTAACATTATAAAAAGGTAATTGCCCTTATTTTGAAGTCAGAATTATGAGTTGTGAAAACTTATAACATTTAA